>NZ_BDGJ01000167.1 GCF_002207765.1 Calderihabitans maritimus | reverse complement strand
ACAAGAAGCAGCTAGCGAGCGGAGCAGTAATCTACGTGCATTTACTTGACGAGATACTGGGGTTAAACAAAAGGAGCGCATTATCTCCACGGCTTATAGAACTAACGGTAGCGCTGGCAGCAGAGATGTCCTATCGCAAGGCCCAAGAAGCCCTAGAAGAAACATTAGGTGTAAGGATA
>NZ_BDGJ01000166.1 GCF_002207765.1 Calderihabitans maritimus | reverse complement strand
AACCAGCTTCAGGCGCTTCTGGATGAATACTTTCCCGAATTTAGAGAAGTTTTCAAGAACCTGTTGGGGAAAGCGGCCCTGTGGGTATTACGACATTGTCCTTTCCCGTCGTATATACTTACCTGGAGCGTAGAGGAACTGGCTAACCAACTCAAAGGAGCAACCAATAACCGGGTAGGTTTGAGACGTGCCGGAATACTCAAGGAAGCAGCGGAAAACTC
>NZ_BDGJ01000165.1 GCF_002207765.1 Calderihabitans maritimus | reverse complement strand
GCTTTCCCCAACAGGTTCTTGAAAACTTCTCTAAATTCGGGAAAGTATTCATCCAGAAGCGCCTGAAGCTGGTTTAAGCTGCTGTTTAGTTTTCTGCGTTGTTGTTGTCTGGCAACGTATAGGTTGCGTAGTTCCGCATAAATGCCCTT
>NZ_BDGJ01000164.1:54025-64002 GCF_002207765.1 Calderihabitans maritimus | reverse complement strand
ACTGGTCTACGAGCACCCGGTCGTGGAAGCAGGAAGCCTTGAGTAGAGATATTTTTCTATGAAAGGCGGAACGGTAAGGAGGTTATCCCCTTGACAACTTTACTGGGAATGAGTTCTTTGATCCTGCTGATACTTCTTTTACTGCTTATCATATTTTTATTCAGTTTCATTCCTGTAGGCCTGTGGATTTCCGCCCTAGCTGCCGGGGTCAAGATAGGTATTTTTACCCTGGTGGGAATGCGCTTGCGTCGGGTGCCGCCGGCCAAAATCGTCAATCCGCTGATCAAAGCCGATAAGGCCGGGCTGGATGTGGAGGTCAATCAGTTGGAAGCCCACTACCTAGCAGGCGGTAACGTAGACCGGGTAGTGGACGCCTTAATCGCGGCGGAACGGGCCAACATCCCCCTGCCCTTTGAGCGGGCTGCGGCTATTGATCTGGCGGGCAGAAACGTATTAGAAGCGGTGCAGATGAGCGTAAACCCAAAAGTTATCGAAACCCCCGTCGTAGCCGCGGTGGCCAAAGACGGGATTGAGGTGCGGGTAAAAGCCCGGGTAACCGTACGGGCCAATATCGACCGCCTGGTAGGCGGCGCCGGCGAGGAAACCATTGTTGCCCGGGTAGGAGAAGGAATTGTGACCACGGTAGGATCAGCGGAAACTCATAAAGAAGTACTGGAGAATCCCGACCGCATTTCCCAGACCGTACTCAGTAAAGGCCTGGACGCGGGAACTGCCTTCGAAATCCTCTCCATTGACATTGCTGACGTAGACGTGGGCCGCAACATCGGTGCCCAACTCCAAACTGATCAGGCCGAAGCCGATAAAAGAATTGCCCAGGCCAAAGCGGAGCAGCGCCGGGCCATGGCCGTAGCCAGAGAGCAGGAAATGCGGGCCGCGGTTCAAGAGATGCGGGCCAAAGTGGTAGAAGCAGAAGCAGAAGTCCCCAAAGCGATGGCCCAGGCTCTGCGGGAAGGAAAAATGGGCGTAATGGATTACTACTACATGCAAAACATCATGGCTGATACCCAAATGCGGGACTCCATTGCCAAGCAAAGCCCTGAACTGTTCAAGGGAAGCACTGCTACCCCTGAATCAGAATCCCAGCAAGACAAACAAGAGTCATAAGTTATGAGGCGGTGATTATTCTGGAACTGCTATGGATTGCCATATTTATTTTGTTTGTCATCAGCAGAGCTTATTTTGAGAGTCAGAAGCAGCACTCCACCAAATTAAAACGCAAGGCGGTCCCGCGGCACGGCCGCGGGAGTTTGCCAAACTTGAATACCGGCAAAGGACACACTTTGCCTCCTATTTCCCCTCCACCCCGGGAGCCTGAACCGGTGGCGGCAAAGCCTGCTGGTGTCCACCGGGCAAAATCCAACCGTCCTCTTTCGCCTAGTGAAGAGGTACAGCTCGCAGCCACGCTTCTGGCCGAGGGAGAAGACACGGAGGGAACCGTGTCCACGGAGGGCGGCCCTAAATCAATCTTACCGGTTGACGGGACCATGAAAACAGTGGGGCAGCAATCTACCAGGTATCGACCCGGTAGAGCTGCCGCCAACCCGGTAGTACAAGGCATCATTTGGGCGGAAATTCTGGCCCCTCCCCGGGCCATGCACCCGTACCGAACCCTACAAAAAATGGGTCGTTAATGACCCCCGGCTACTCGAGAAAATGCGGGGATAGAATAGTAATTGGCCCAGAGATTCGCCGTCTTCCTCGAAATGGAATTGCTGTCCTTGACTACCTGGATAATCTCCTCCGGGCGGTACGTCTGAACCAGCCATCTAACCGCATCCACCGTTCCCCATTCCAATATCCTCTCGATGATAAAGCGCTTGTTCTTTTACAAATCTAGCCCGGCTATCTCCACATCCCAAAACACATAACTTAACTCTTTCGGGATTGGTCTCATAATTTCAACTCCTTATGTCTCTTACCTTATTTTACCAGATAGTACTTTAAATATCAATGTAAGGGAAAGCAAACTACTTACCAGTTCCGTAAAATATTAACACTACGCCGGCCATGATAGCAATCAACTTAACCAAAGATACTTTTCCGGCCATATTGGCAATTCCCAAAATATTGATGCTGATAAAAATCAGCGGGTTAACCAGCCCAACAAAAGCATTGATTCTGAGAGCAGCGCCAACCGTATGGTATTTGATCATCAAGAAGGCCGCTACTAGGGAAAGGATTCCGATTAATAACCTCAGCGTGGACATCAATCTTACCGTTAGTTCTTCGCTCACAGGCCTGTCACTCCCGTAAAAATAATAAATCCCCTTCCCGGTATAAAACAAAGAAGGGGAAAACATCTCTTGACTTGGTGCGGCAGAGAGGACTTGAACCTCCACGGGCGCAATACCCACAAGATCCTGAATCTTGCGCGTCTGCCTATTCCGCCACTGCCGCACATGTGGTTGACATTCTTTATTATATTCAACCCATAACCAAAAGTCAATACAATCCGCTAATTAGTATCTTAACTTAATATTTAAAATTATGGGTCGTAAAGAAGGTATGAACCCGGACATCATTGGGAACTGCGCTCTTCGCAGCCTTAGGCATGTACTGATCCAGATCCATAACCTTATCATGGCAGATGCTGCAGAGTTGCCCTGCCGTGCGCTTCAACTGTACTCCTTCCGAGTTAAGGCCATGAGAACTATGACAGGAAACGCAGCTGATAATTCCTTTCTGGTAATGGTTACTTTGCACAAAGTCATTGTACTGCTGGTGATTCAGTTTGGAGTCACCGTTGGGCCAGAAGTAAGGATCAGTCTGACCCTGCGGTTCATACGGATCAAAAACAGAAATCAAACTGTCTCCCGGTTTGAACCCGTATACGTCTTCGCGTACACTATACTTCAAGTTCTGTCCCCGAACATGGCAGGAACCGCAAAGGTCCGTCTGCTGACTGATGCTCAAATTTGCCGGGTAAGTAACATTCATGTGGCTGGGAGTATTTACGTGATTGCTTCCGGGACCGTGGCAGGCTTCGCAGCCTATCCCGTTGTCTACCCAGCTCTCGGTACCGGCGTTGTAACCGGTAACGTGACACGCTATACAGGTGTCCTCCCATGTTTCTGTATTCCAATCCCAGTTTTCTTCTGCTGAATAATCCTCCCAGTCGGATTTTCCGACTAACCATTGTACCGGTAAAATCTTATAGTCTCCGCTGCTATAGATGACATACCGCTGCTTCCACTTGCTTCCGATAGCATAGACTACATCACTTACCGAAACATTATAAGGATCAGAACCAGGACCGCTGCTCCAGTTCGCTTCGGCCTCCGGCAGAATCCCGCTGTTATCTAGCACCATTTGGGAGTGAAGGGTTTTTTGCCAACCCTCGTACTGCTTCTGGTGGCAACTGACACACTGGCTTGTCCCAACATACTCGGCGCCCTCCTGGCTGTAAGTGGCATTCGCACTGTCGTAAACACTGTCCTCATGGGCATAGCCGGAGGTGCTGTCGCCGTGGCAGGTAACGCAAACTGCCATGTTGGGCTTGCGCTTCAAGTTGGATGAGCCCACCAGCTCCTCAGGGGGATTGTTCTGGTCATAACCCTCGTCACTCAACGTTTCCAGCCAGTAATCCTGGTCTACCCCGTGGGCCAGGTGACAGGTAGTGCACATTATAATACCTTCTTCTTCAAAGACCAGGTTGGTAGCCGTCTGCCAACCGCTGTAATAAACGTCAACTTTGTGCCGGTAGGCTTCGGAAAATTGGCCGCCGTAACCGGTGGTGGTATAATAATCCGTATGACAGGCGGCGCAAAACTTGCTCATCCCACCGGTATAAGTTATATTTTCCCCCTCTGTCCCGGTCTGAGGCAGATAGTTCTGAATCCTCATCGTCACCCGCAAGCTAGGAGTGAACGTAGCATAGACCTTCTCGCCAACTTTGGGGGCCTGGCTTAAGGTAACCAGACTGTAACCCTGCGTATTATCGATAGTTGCGCTGGTATCCTGTTCACTTCCTATGAAAATCAAAGCCTCATAAGGGTAAGTCTTCAGCATGTAATAAGGCATTGCACTGGTATCGAAAGTTCCGTCATCCTTCTTAGGATATGCCGCATAAAGAACCGAACTGTTTGGATCTACCTTAACCAGCTCATACATGGTGAAATCCGAATACCGCTTTTGGGTCTGGACACCGTTAGGATCGGGGTGCAACAGGCGCGCGTTGCCTCCCAGGCCATGCGGACTGTGGCAGCTGGTACAGCCAAATTCTATACCCCAGCTGACCACTTTCCCGTCAATTTCCACCGGGACCGTGGATCCTCCCGGGGCGGCGCTGTGTTCAACCGCTCCTGTCACGCTGTGGTAAGAAAGGTACTTCTCATTGCCGGTGCCAAAGGGACCGCCGTTGGTCGGTGCCCCGTTCGGGAGCTTGCCCTGCTGTACATTATAGGTAGTGGAAACGGTACCGTCATGGCAGGCCATACAGGTTTCGTAAACGCTATACCATTGGAGCAAACTGCCTCCTACCGCCGTATGCGTGGCGTGGCAAGAAGCGCAAGCATCGGTGTCTTTACTGTAATTGCTGTGGATACGGTACTGGGCGGGGTTTTGTTCGTTAGGCAGGTAGATTTCGTAAGGATAGGCAGTTGTACCGTCTGCCTGGAAGGTCGATTCCCATCCGCTGCTCCCGTAAACTCTTTTAGGAGTAGAAGTATAGTAATATTCGTATACCGTTCCGCCAACGGTACTACCGCTCTCATCAACGCTGCTATATCTCAACTGTGCTGCCAGGGCGACGGACGAAAATCTCATCATCAATAACCCGGCCAGGATAATGGCCAGAACAGCTCTCCGCATAAGCTTCCCCTCCCGCCCAGAAGCAAACCGTTCGTTTCTTCATAAGGTTATTTCGACAAAAAATACCAAACTCCTATCCATCTTTAAGAAAAAGTTTTCTTTTTCACAAATTAAATCGAATAAAATAGAGACTAGTCACCCTCCCGTTGATCTCCAGAAATTTCCGGATGGCCTTCCGGCAGTTCCTTGGCTCCCAGTTCCTGTATCAGCTTGTAAATGTCCCTTTTGTCTTTATAAACCGTAAAAGTTTTGGCCAGGTCTTCAAACTCATAGTCCCACCCGTAGTAGTCATCGGCTTCCGCGGTAAAAACCAGATAATACCGGATACCCGGGTCATAATCAATTATGAATACCTTGCTGATAATTTCTCCGTTACCGTTTTCTGATTTGACCCTACCCTGTAAAATTACCCGGTAGGTATCAGGCTGGACGTTGCTGTTTGACTGTTCGATTACTTTTACGTCTTCCAATTCCTGTTTGAAATGTTTTACCACCTCTTCGCCCAAGCCTTCCAGGTCATAATACCCCAGTCCGCCAACTTCCAGCAAGATATTGAACGCAACACGGTGCTCATAAGAATAAAAGGCCACGCTGGTCTTATCTTCCATGACCTTTTCCCAGCTGGCCGGAACCTGTACCGAAAACCCGGCGCTAGGATGGTCGTAAATAACAGTTTTTCCAAACCCGTATTGTTGTTTACAACCGGCAAAAAATAGGGCCACCGCCAAAAGCAACAGCCCGCAGCTAAGGTTTTTTCTCAAGATTTAGATTCCCCTTCTTTAGTCGTTTCCGTTTGTTCTTGAGGTTCTAGGTTTAAATACTTGACCGAAGCAATTTTCCATTTATCTTCTATTTTTTTAAGAGTTATTTCATATTTCGATTCATGATCCAGAGGGCCCAACTTGGTCTCCGGCACATCAGTAGTATAATACGCGCCCGTAGTGTGGGCATGTACCAATAATTTGGCGCTGTCTGCACTCTTTTCCAACACTTTGATTTCCTTATAGTCAGTATTGTAGTGAACCAGTTTGACTTTATTCCTGCGCATTTCTTCCAGGTACTTGAGCGCTTCAGATAATTGAGGTTCGGTATAAATTTCCCGCACCAACTGCTCTGACCTTTCTTTATCCGCCACAATATTTTGAGCGTTAAAGTCTAACTGGTCTAACTCCTTAAATATTTTCACAATTTCGTCGTCGCTCTTAACTCTTTCGGAGCTACAACCGCTAACGAACAAAGTGGCCAATACTAGCACCAGCAGTACTGTCAGCGCCGGTTTCCTCACTCCTTGTCCCTCCCGGATAAACGTTGGATTTGCTGTCCCGACTATTTTAACTTCGCCAAAAAACAAAGTTTTCCTTCTATAAATTAAAATTAAAAGAAGTTTAATACCATAATTTGCTAGCTTAAATGCAAACCTTTTTGGAATACTAAACAAATAAGGAGGACCGTTGTTTATGAAAAAAATAGTTATGACCATATCCCTGACCATACTGTTTGCTTTCAGTCCCAGTAATTGAAATTCTTCCGCGCTCGGTGTCGAGGCTCCAGACATGGAGACTCTTTACGTTCTCACCCGCTGGCAGTTAGCCGGCCACCAAATCTGGGAACCTATGGAAGTTACCGCCACCGCCTACGATGCGTGCCTCAGCTGTACCGGTAAGGTAGACGGCATAACCAGAACCGGCACCCGTGCCACACCCGGACGAACCATTGCCGTCGATCCTGCGGTAATACCTCTAGGCGCTATAGTTTATATACCGGAATTAGATACCGTTTTTACTGCCGAGGATACCGGCGGGAAAATTAAGGGACCTAGAATTGATATTTTTTTCTCTACCCATGAAGAAGCCCTTAAATTCGGGGTTAAAAAACTGACCGTCTATGTGATAACTCGAGGAGATAATATTTAGAGCCTGCTCAAGGCTCTTTTTTACTGCCAGGTAATCTCTATTTGATCACCTTCCTTCAAGGGAGTAGTAAAAGTAGCCGGTTTACCGTTTATAATAAGAACAAACTTTTTCTTCCCTTCCGGGGGATGGGGTTCGAAATCCAATTGCCGGAAAACATCCGTAAGAATAGGAGCTCTATTTCGACTGTGCCTAATAGCTAACTCTTTTCCATTAACCACTACCCGAGTGGTCTCCCCTTCTTCCTCCGGAGACCTTATTTCCAACACGTCCCCATCTTCTACTGAATGGTACAGGTCGGCTTCCCTTCCGTTAACTAAAATACGTTCACCAGCTTTCAAAGGATGTTTCAACCAGTTTAAGACTTCTTCCACCGTGTCGAAAGAACGGTAGTTAATAGTGGCCTTGTCAACCAGCGGAGTCCGGTAAGAAACAGGTGCACCGTTCATGGTTATCAATGGTTTTAGCTCTACTTCTTTGCCGTTGAACACTATCTTCTTGGAGGAAAGGGCAGGCACTACATCGGCGATAGTTCCCGCAGCATCCTTGCCATCTTCCGCCGGTTTTACCGTTATGTTATCGCCGGCAGAAATTTCTGTATCCAGGGTAGCCGGTTCACCGTTGACCGCAATTTCCGCCGCCTTCCCCATAGTTCCCTTCAGGAATTTCACTTCACCGTTAACTATCACTGAAATACCCATCCCTGGTCTCCCGTAAAGCTTACGGACATTAACCCCTGCCGCTACCAGGGCATCGGCAACTTTTCCTCCGCGTATGTTAAATAACCTGACCGGCCTGTTGTTCACCCGAATGTTGGTAAACCCCATGCTTTTTCGTTCCAGAGCTGTGATGGCAATTCCGAGCGGCGTTACTGCCTGAGGCCCCTGGAGCTTACGCCAGGCACCCGTTACCTGTTCCAGTATCTCTCGTCCGCGCACAGCAACTCTTTGGTGAGGAAGGTTAAGGGTTTCCGCTATCTTCCGAGCCAGCCCCGGAGTTAAACTACCCCCTCCGATGCAAATTACCGCCTGGGGAGGCTGACGGTTAATTTCCAGGATCTTCTCTCCTATTTTCCCCGCAATCTCAGCCACTGTCGGTTCTACCAAACTGATTAAATCCTGACTTGACGCCCGGTGTTTAACTCCCACCGCATCGGTGTAGGTCACTTCTTCCGAGCTAGACAGCAGTCGCTTGATTCTCTCCCCTTCCGTAAAGTCCAGTAGCAAATCCCGGCACAGGTGTTCCGTTATTTCATCACCTGCTGCCGGAACCATGGCGTAACCGATTATGGTGCCGTCAGCCGTTACAGCAATATCCGAAGTTCCAGCCCCAACATCCACCAGTGCCAGGTTCAGGCGACGCATGGTGGAGGGCACCGCTACATTGATAGCCGCTATGGGCTCCAAGGTTAAACTATGCATTTCCAGCCCGGCCCTCTGGAGCACGGAATAAAGGGAGTCAACCACTACCCGAGGTAGAAAAGTGGCCAGCACCTCAACCCCTACCCTATTTCCGTGTTGACCCACAAGATTCCCTATTACGCTGCCGTCGAGATAAAAATTTACCACACTGTAACCCACACAGGGATATTCTTCCGCCTCCCTGTCTCGTTCCAGTAAAGACTTCTGGGCTTCATGCACCGCCTCTATTTCCCAGGCCAGGACTTCCTCGCTGGTAATCTCCTCCAAAGGCGAGCAATCTCGCTCCGCAACTCCCCGGGCCGTCTTCAAGGCGCGCCCGGCAGCAGCTACGGCTACCTGTCCCAAGGAAAAACCAACTTTCTTTTCCAGGCGAGCCCTAACCCTTTTGACTACTTCCGTAACCTGGGGAACATCATGAATCTGGCCGTCCAGCATGGAACGATTGCTATGTTCTTCCAACTCGGCCCCCAGAATATTAACTTTCTCCCCATTCCGCTCTACAACTACGCCAACCACACTCCGGGTACCAATATCCAGAGCAAAAACCGGTTCACCCTTCAAAAGACAAACCCCCTGCTCTTCCTGTATATTCCACATATTTCGACTCAAAAATAATAATTCCTCTTGGTTGATCATAAACCGGTTGACCATAAACCGGTAGAATTGTATAATTAAGGTCAGTGGTTAAAATTTAAATTACATAAGCGCACCCGCCGGGTGCATTAATTATTTTCTTGTTTTTTCATCAGGAGGTCGTCATGCAGAGAAGTGAGTTTGTGGCTGGCGTTCACAGCGCGATTCCTATTGTTCTCGGTTATTTACCTCTGGGCTTTGCTTACGGTGTCCTGGCCCGTCAGGCAGGACTTTCGCTGGCGGAGACAGTCATCATGTCCGTCCTCGTTTACGCCGGCTCCGGTCAGTTTATTGCCGTAAGTCTCCTGGGAGCAGGAGCTCCAGTGCTCCCCATTGTTTTTACCGTTTTCCTCGTCAATCTGCGACACCTACTCATGAGCGCCTCCCTAGTGCCATATGTCGGCCACTATTCCCGCAAGTTATTGGCCGCCATCTCCTACCAGATTACTGATGAAACGTATGCCGTAGCTATTTCCCACTTTCAGAAAGTTCCCGCCCGCGAGGCATACCACCTGGGATTAAATCTGACTGCCCACTCTTCCTGGATTTTTGCTTCCTTCTTGGGAGGAACCGTGGGCAGTATGGTACAAAACCCTGCTCGCTGGGGGCTGGACTTTGCTCTCCCTGCCATGTTTATTGCTTTGCTGGTAGGGCAGATAAACAACCGGCTCACGCTGATAGTTGCCCTAGTTGGTGGAATCAGTGCGTTGGGCTTAGCTCTGCTATTACCCGGCAACTGGTACATTATTTTAGGCACTATCACGGCCGCCACTTCAGGGGTGATGCTTGAAAAATGGATAAAAAAATAATGCTGGTGATTATAGGAAGCGCAATAGTAACCTATTTACCCCGCATGCTTCCCTTAGTTATGTTAAGTAAAATCAAAATGCCTGATCTCGTTCTGCGCTGGCTTTCTTTCGTTCCGCCGGCCGTCCTCAGCGCCCTCTTGCTGCCAGACCTGTTGCTGGTCAACCAGCGTGTCGACTTCTCCTTCTCCAACCTTAAGCTTCTGGCCGCCTTTCCCACTCTGGCAGTGGCTGTAAAAACCCGCAGCATGATGGCTGCGCTGATAACAGGTATGGCAACTGTTGTTCTCCTACGGCTACTTTAAATTTAGTTACATAAAGGTAAAAAAGCCAGCAAGCCCGGGGCATTCGCCTCCGGGCTTACTGGCTCAAGGAGG
>NZ_BDGJ01000164.1:19161-53875 GCF_002207765.1 Calderihabitans maritimus | reverse complement strand
TTTTTTTTTTTTTTAATTCCAGCGGTGACAATTTAAACACAACTTATCCGGGGGTTCCTTCAGCATATGGAAATTACCTGTACCGTGAGGGCCATGACAGGAAGTGCAAGTAATGTATGAACCGTTCCAGAGGTCTTCATACTCCGCTCCCAAAGGGTGAGTTACGGCCTGTATCATAATGCCGTGACAGGATGCGCACAGGGCAATGGATTCCTGCTGCAACAGGGGACTGTACTGAGACCCGTGAGGCAGGTGGCAGTTTAAACAAATTCCCTGCCCGGCCGGCCCCTGAGCCAGGTTATGGGCCGTCTTTTTATATTGAAACTCCAACCAGCCGTGACATGAGTAGCACAAAGCGTTGCCGGCAGCGACCAGCAAATGCGGAGCCGCACCTACGTGCACATCATGACAATCCGTACAATCTAACTGCTCCGTTTCTATCGGATGATGGGAGGGAAGGGTAAACTGGGGCATTACGTCCTCGTGGCAGGAAGAGCACAGATCAGTTCCTACTGCCAATAGCAAATCGGGCCAGAGGGAAGCATGGGGCTGATGGCAGGATATGCACTGTCCCTGCGCTACCGGCGGGTGCGGATAACCGCTTGCCAGCTCGGATTCTACTTCCCCGTGGCAAATGAAGCACAGCGTTGTAGTGCTGAAAGTCAGAAGCGGAGAATAATTGGAGGCATGAGCAGTATGGCACCCAGTGCAGTCCCCGGCAGCGAAAGGCTGGTGCTGAAACGGCATGGAAAGCCAGCCTTCATCGTCGAAATGGCAGGTAAAGCAGAGTTCTTGCCCTTCCGCTTTTTTCAGGTTGGAATAAGGCGACTGGTGCGCTTCGTGACAGGCCAGGCAATCACCGTTGGCGAAAGGATTGTGAACCTGGGCCATCCCCAGCAGGTCTGCCGCAAAATGACAGGAAAAACATATTTCCTGCGGGCTAAGATGGAGAAGAGAGCTGTAGTCAGAAGCGTGACCGAAGTGGCAGTCCAGACAGTCTCCATTTTCAAAAGGGACGTGAAGACTAACGTTATCATCGCTTTCCAAAGAATGACAGAGTAGACACAAGTCGGGCGGGTCCGCCTTCAGCATGTTATTCTCTGCCGTCCCTGGATCATGGGGCGTGTGGCAGGCGGTGCACTGCCAGTTTATTACCGGCGGGTGTACTGAATCTTTGTTGAAACCAAGGTTCTCGGGAATATGACATGTACCACATACCGCCTGGTCGTTACCCTGAGGAGGAACCTCCAGGATAGAGACTTCCTCCTGCCAGAAATACCACAAGAGGCCGAAAATTACCAGTAACAATACAGCACCGACCGTCAACAGCAGTTTGAAATATTGCATCACCGGCATCCCCTTTCTCAGGCCGGATGCATCCTCGTTATTTCATTCTTATTACCGAACCTGGATTATTATCTATCCAGAAACTTCCATCGTCGGTGCTATTATTTCCCAATACCCCCATTTTTAAACAAAAATAAAGCACCCGCCGTCTGGGGGCGCCGTTAAATGTAAGGAGAAGACCGGTTTAAGAACAGATCCCTGTTCTATTGGGCTGCCGCCTTGAAGGCCTTGTAGCTCGCCTCAATAGTCTTCTCAATATCCTCATCCGTGTGGGCCAGGGACATAAACCCGGCCTCAAACTGGGAGGGAGCCAGATAAATCCCCTGTTTCAACATCTCCCGGAAGAACACAGCGAATTTCTCCGTATCGGAAGAAGAAGCAGTCTCGAAATCTATTACCGGCTGATCCGTAAAGAATGCGGAGAACATGGCTCCAACCCGGTTGAAAGTAGCTACTGCTCCCGCCTGTTCCGCCGCTTCTTTCATTCCGGCAGCCAGTTTGGCCGATTTCCTCTCCAGTTCCTCGTATACTCCGGGTTCCTTTAGAACCTTCAAAGTAGCGATTCCCGCGCTCATGGCCAGGGGATTGCCGGAGAGCGTTCCGGCCTGGTAAACAGGCCCCGCCGGCGCCACGTGCTCCATGATTTCTCTCTTGCCGCCGTAAGCCCCTACCGGGAGCCCACCGCCAATTATCTTCCCCAAACAGGTCAGGTCAGGATCGATGTTGTAACGCTCCTGAGCTCCCCCGTAGGCCACCCGGAAACCGGTCATGACTTCGTCAAAAATGAGTAGAGCTCCATATTCCCGGGTCAACTCTCTTAAGCCTTCCAGAAATCCGGGCTGGGGCGGGACGCAACCCATATTCCCGGCCACCGGTTCCAAAATTACCGCCGCAATATCTTCCCCTTCCGCGGCAAAAATTTCCTTCAATCCCTCCAGGTCGTTATAACGGGCCACTATAGTATTGCCGGCAATGCTGGCCGGGACTCCGGGACTGGTAGGCACACCCAAAGTAAGGGCACCGGAACCGGCTTTAATCAGAAGGTGGTCCGCATGGCCGTGGTAGCATCCTTCGAATTTCACGATCTTATTTCTTCCGGTATAACCCCGCGCTAGGCGCAGGGCACTCATGGTAGCCTCCGTACCGGAATTGACCATACGCACTACTTCAATCGAAGGGACCGCCTCAATGACCAGCCGCGCCATTTCCGTTTCCATCTCCGTGGGAGCACCGAAACTGGTACCTATCTCCAGGCACTGTTGAAGGGCTTCTATAACTTTGGGATGGCGGTGCCCCAAAATCAAGGGACCCCAGGACCCTACATAATCCACATACTCGTTTCCGTCGGCATCATAAAGCTTCGATCCTTCGCCCCGCACTATAAAGGGCGGATTCATCCCCACCGCTTTAAAAGCCCGAACCGGGCTGTTCACGCCGCCCGGTATGTACTTTTGCGCTTCTTCAAACAGAGCCGCCGACTTCTCCAGACCTTTAAACACCATGTCACCTCCCAAACTTTTTTTCTTCCTTCAATTCTCCCGTTGGCCCTATTGTTCCCGCTCGCACAGGCCGGGGGATGTAGGCGGAAGGCGACATCCCCCGGCCCCTCGAAAGGCTCGAGTGTTCGCAGCGAAGCGACATTAAGTCGAACCGTACCAAACCAAAGCTCGATCCCAGCTTCCCTCCATTTCTCCGTGCAGGCAGGGGATGTAGGCGCAAGCGACGTTAGGCTCGAGGTGTAGGCAAACTCCGCGAGGGCGAAGCGAGGCAGCGGTGAACGGGATGGGGCGGTACCATGTTGCTTAAGACAAACCGATGGGTTGCCGTAATCTGAGAAAATACGAAGACGTTAAAGTTTTGCCCACCCCCGATGCTGAGCGAGGCCGAGCGGTAAGTTTGCCTGCCGAGAGCCGTAGGAGCTCAAGGCTACATCCTCTGCCCTTTTAATATCCTTTCCGTCCGTGATACAGGCACCAGGGCTCCTCCGCCATATAGTCCCCGTCATGGTAGAAATAAGCGCGGGCGCGGCAACCGCCGCAAATCTTCTTAAACCCGCAGGTACCACAGCCGCCCTTGTACTTCATCGTCCGCAGTTCCTGGAAAACGGGGCTTTCCTTCCAAAGCTTGCTGAAAGGCACTTCCCTTACGTTTCCAATAGGAATGTTCAGGTAGGCGCAGGGCTGTACATCGCCCTTCGGACTGATGATGCAGTAGGAAGTACCAGCCAGACAACCCCGTCCGAAACGCATTTTCATCCCCATCTGGTGGGCAATCCGCATGAACTGGGGAGCACAGGTAGGCTTCAATTCAATGTCCACCTGCTGTTGTTTCCTCAGGATCCGGTGTAGCAGGTCTTCATACTGCTCCGCCCGCAGGGACTCTTCCTCTATGTTCACCGCCCGGCCGGTAGGTACCAAGAAGAAAATATGGTGGGCCATGGCCCCCAGCTCTACCGCCAGGTCCGTAAGGTCTTCTATTTCATGCTGGTTCCAGTCCATTACCGTGGTATGCACCTGGAAGGGAAGTCCTGCTTCCCGGCAGTTTTTCATACCCTGAACGGCTTCCTCCCAGGCTCCTTTATAACGCCGGAGCTTGTCGTGCTTTTCCGGGTCACAACTGTCCAAGCTGATACCCACGGCCAGGGCACCTGCTTCCTTCATTTTTCGTGCCACTTCCGGGGTAATCTTAGTGCCGTTGGTACCAAATACGGGACGCAACCCCTTATCCCTCGCGTAAGATACCAGTTCGAATATGTCCGGCCGCATGAGGGGCTCGCCGCCGCTGAATATCATAATCTTGAAGCCCGCTTTCACAATTTCGTCGATCAGGGCCTTGCCTTCTTCCGTGGAAAGCTCCTCTTCTATCTTAGCCCCGGCATCCCGGTAGCAATGGTCACAGTACATGTTACACTGGTTGGTGGTATTCCAGGAAATAAGCATCTTTCTGGTACCTCCATTTCTAACTCAGTTACTGGCTGTTAGCCTTCCACCAGCCACTTGGCAACATCCTTGGCATGATACGTAAGTATCATATCTGCTCCTGCCCGTTTCATACTGGTCAGGAGTTCTAAAACCACCTTCTTTTCATCGATCCAACCCTGGGCAGCCGCCGCCTTTACCATGGCGTATTCGCCGCTTACGTTGTAAGCGGCCACCGGATAGCCCGTCTCCTCCTTGACGCGACGAATAATGTCCAGGTAAGATAGAGCCGGCTTGACCATCACAATATCCGCACCCTCGGCAATGTCCAGTTTAACTTCTCTGATTGCCTCATTGCTGTTGGCGGGATCCATCTGGTAGCTGCGCCGGTCGCCAAATTGAGGCGTAGAGTGGGCGGCATCCCGGAATGGCCCGTAGAATGCCGAAGCGTACTTGGCGGAATAAGCCATAATAGGAACATGCTTAAACCCTAGAGCGTCCAGTTTTTCCCTGATCGCGGCCACCCGGCCATCCATCATGTCTGACGGGGCTACCATATCCGCTCCTGCGCGGGCATGGGAAACAGCCATCCTGGCCAGAAGTTCCAGCGTCGGGTCATTAAGGATCCGGCCTTTATCCACCAGTCCACAGTGGCCGTGGCTGGTGTATTCGCAGAGACATACGTCAGTTATGACCACCAGCTCGGGAAAGCGGTCTTTTAAAGCCTTTATTGCCTGCTGCACTTCCCCGTTGTCGTCATAAGCCCCGGAGCCAATTTCGTCTTTTTTTTCCGGAATCCCGAAAAGGATAACCGCCGGTATCCCTAATTTCACCACTTCCTCCGCTTCCAGGACCACCTGGTCTACCGAAAGCTGGAAAACCCCCGGCATAGAAGGAACCGGGTTACGCACTCCTTCCCCGTATATCACAAACATGGGGTAAATGAGATCATCGACAGACAGCCTGGTCTCCCGCACCATTCGGCGAATCGTTTCGTTCTCTCGCAGCCGTCGCGGCCTTAGGGCAGGAAATTGCACAAGTTTCACCTCTCCCTGGGCCGGGTTCCCCTAGGCATTGTCCCGGCCTTGAAAGTATTCTACTAAAGCCTCAACCAGCCCATCAATAGTATATTCCTGGGCTTCAACATCGACCTGCAGCCCGAGCTCCCGCGCCGTTCCCGCGGTGATGGGACCTATGCAGGCCACGGTAACTCCTTTGAGAAGCGAAGCCGCCTCTTCCCCCAATAATTCCATAAAGTATCTCACGGTAGAAGAACTGGTGAAACTTACCGCATGCACCGTTCCCCGTTCCAACATGTTTTTTAAAGCTTTTACGTCACCGGACCCCTTTACCGTGCGGTAGGCCACTACCTCGTCCACCAGCACTCCCATCTGCTGCAGCGCCTCAGGAAGAATTTTTCTGGCAATATCCGCCCGCGGCAGCAGAACGTGCCGGCCTTCGAGCCCGTACTGCTTCAAACCTTCAATAATCGCCTCCGCCCGGTATTCCTGGGGTACGTAATCCACGATGAAACCATATTGTTCCAGAGCCTCCTGCGTTTTCGGACCAATGGCACACAGCTTAATACCGGCCAGAGCCCGAATATCCCGCCGGTGATGCCGCAAACGGGCAAAAAAGAAGCGAACTCCGTTAACACTGGTGAAAATTATCCAGCTATATTTTTCCAATTCCTCTATGGCCCGGTCCAGGGGGCCGTAATCCTCGGGGGGGACTATTTTGATGACCGGGAATTCCCAGGCCTCTCCGCCCAGTTCCTCGATCTTTTCCGCCAAAGCTCCCGCCTGTTCCCGGGTACGGGTAACAACAATTCTCTTACCAAACAGAGGCTTGTCCTCGTACCAGGCAAGCTGTTCCCTCAACCCGGCCACTTTCCCTACTACTATCGTAACCGGGTGCTTCAAACCCGCCTCCCGGGATTTATCAACAATATCGGCCAGAGTACCGATGACCGTCCGCTGTTCCGGGCGCGTTCCCCACTGAATTAGGGCTATCGGCGTGTCGGGAGCAAGACCGTTTTCTACCAATTGCTCTACGATATGGGGAAGGTTCCGCATGCCCATTAAAAAAACCAGGGTGCCTGCGCCGGTAGCAATCTTATCCCAGGCTATCGTGCCTTCCCCCTTCAACGGGTCTTCGTTGCCGGTGATAACGGCAAAAGAAGAAGTATAGTTCCGGTGCGTTACAGGTATCCCGGCATAGGCCGGGACGGCTATGGCCGAAGTAATGCCCGGGACCACCTCGTAAGGAATTCCTGCCTCCCGGAGGGCAACCGCCTCTTCACCGCCCCGACCAAAGAGGAAAGGGTCCCCTCCCTTCAGTCTCACCACCACCTTATTCTCCCGCGCCTTTTCAACCAGCACCTGGTTGATTTCCTTTTGCTTCAACGTATGGCTCTCGGGAGACTTTCCGGCATAAATCAGTTCTGCGTCCGGCCGGGCATAGTTGAGCAACCGCTGGTTGATGAGGCGGTCATAAACGATTACGTCCGCCTTGCGGATACATTCCATGCCCTTAAGGGTAATTAACTTCGGGTCTCCCGGCCCGGCGCCTACTAGGTATACTTTACCAACTTTAGCTGTCATCTTCATCCGTCTCCTGTCGCACTTGTTGTAGGATTTCATCGGCTCCCATGTCCAGCAATATGGAAGCCAGTTTTTCCCCTAATTCTTCCGCTTCCTGCCTGGGACCGGTAACTGATGACCTTACCAGTTTCTTCCCGTCCAGGCTTGCTACCAGTCCCTGAAGGGTCAACTCCCCGTCTTTGATCAGCCCCAGGGCCCCGATGGGGATCTGGCAACCTCCTTCCAGCTTCCGCATCATTGACCTCTCCGCCCTTATGGCATCAGCGGAATCGGGATGATTAATTTTATTTACAATATTCATAATTTCCTCATCATTTTCCCGTATCTCGACACCGATGGCTCCCTGCCCTACCGCCGGCAGGCATATATCGTAGGGAATGCTTTCACTGATCTTGTCTTCCCATCCCATTCGTTTAACACCGGCTGCCGCCAGGACGATGCCATCGAGGTCCAGCCTTTCCAGCTTGGCCATGCGGGTGTTCAAATTGCCCCGCAAATCCTCTATCTGCAGGTCGCGCCGGAAGTGAAGCAACTGAGCCCTGCGCCGCAGGCTGCTGGTCCCCACGCGGGCACCTTGCGGTAAAGTAGCTAAAGTATAGCCCTTGTGGGAAATTAATACGTCGAACGGTTCGGCTCTTTCACATATTGCTCCGATAACCAGTCCTTCCGGCAGCGTAGTCGGGAGGTCCTTCATGCTGTGAACCGCCAGGTCAATATCCCGGTTCAGCAGCGCAACCTCCAGTTCTTTGGTAAACAATCCTTTATCGCCGATCTTGGCCAGGGCAACATCTAAAATTTTGTCTCCCTGAGTCTTGATATGTTTGACACGGAAGGTGTATTCCGGGTTCAGCTTTTGGAGCTTGTCTAAAACCCAATGGGTCTGCCACAACGCCAGAGCGCTATCCCTGGTCCCGATTACTATTTCTTTTGCCATAACTATCCCCCAAATCTAATTCCTCTGCTGAGTGTTTATTCCGACCGGTTTTTGGCCGATTTTCTTTTCTTTTGGGCGCTGTCCTTCCACCTCCAGATTAAAGAGGTTTTGGAGGATCTCCGCATAGAGATGCCCTTGCTTGGTGGTGGCTCTTTCTTTCAGGTTAATAATAGGATCATGTAAGAGCTGGTTTACAATAGAGTTGGCCATTGAGCTGATGACTTTCTTTTCCCTTTCCGTCACGGGAGCCAAGCGGTTCAAGGCACGGGTAAGTTCCGCTTCCTTAATCCGGTTGGCTTTTTCCTTGAGAGCCACAATAGTTGGTACTACGAACAGGGAACCCAACCACTTGAAAAAGCTTTCGATCTCTTCCTCAATAATCTTTTCTGCTTTCTCCGCCGCTTTCCTTCTCTGCTCCAGGTTGCGGTCCACCACGTTCTTCAAACCGTCGATGTCGTACAGGGTAACCCCTTCAATCCCCCCAACCTCCGGCTCAATATCCCGGGGTACCGCAATATCAATTAAAAACATGGGTTGTCCCTCTCGTTCTCTCATGACTCTAGCTATGTCGTCTCGCTTAATTATATAATGAGTTGCGGCGGTACAGCTCACAACTACATCGGCTTCTTTCATCCGCTCCAACAGTTGGGAGAATTCAACGGCTTCCCCCTGGAACCGTTCAGGCAGGCGAACGGCTCTTTCATAAGATCGGTTGGCCACCAGAATGCGGGATATCCCGTTGGCTACCAGGTGTTTTACCGTCAACTCACCCATTTCGCCAGCGCCAACAATCAGAGCGGTCAGGCCGGATAAATCCTCTAACTGTTGCCGTACCAACTCTACTGCCGTATAACTGATGGAAACAGGGTTCTGGTCAATTTTGGTTTCCGTCCTTACCCGCTTACCCACCGTGATAGCCTGCTGGAAGAAAGTGTTAAGCACACCGTTAGTAGCTGAATGGTCACATGCTATCTGGTAGGCATCTCTGACCTGCCCCAGTATCTCCGTCTCACCCAAAACCATGGAATCCAGTCCCGATGCCACCCGAAAAAGGTGCCGGACCGCGTCATAAAGGGTATGGGTGTAGAGAAACTCCCGCAGTTCAGTCAGGGGCATGTTACATCGCCGGCTCAGGAATGTGTGCAGGCTGGCCAAGCCGGCCTCTACGTCCGTTGTAGCCGCATACAGCTCCGTCCGGTTGCACGTAGACAGAATCACGCAGCCCTCAATCTGCGGCTGTTCTTTTAATTCTGCCAGTGCCTCCGGTAAGCTTTCTTCCGAAAAGGCCAGTTTCTCCCGCACCTCCACAGGAGCCGTTTTGTGATTTAAACCTACCGTAAGGATAAACATCTACTTATCCGCTCCCTTATCATTTTTTTGTTCCCCTGCTTGATCAATTCCAGCAGGTCACTCTCTACCAGACAGCGAAAAACTTCTTTCCTCTTAAGGGGGTCCTGACAGGCCTTCAGAACCTCATCTCGCACTTCTCCCAGCAGGTCGGTAAGCTCGGCGTACTCCGGGCCAAACTCTTCTTCCAGCTTTTTTTTGATTTTTCCGGCCAGGTACGGACTTTTACCCCCGGTGGACACGGCAATGGCCAGCGAACCCCGACGCAATACGGCCGGAACTATAAATGTACACAAAGCGGGAGCGTCTACTACATTCACCGGTATGTCTCGCGCATGGCATTCCCGGGCTACCTGCTCGTTAACGCTTTTGTCACCGGTAGCGCTGACCACCAGGAAATACCCTTCCACATCTCCGGCCTGGTAGGGTCGCGCCAGATACTGGATGGCGCCACGGCGGGCCAGCTCTTCCAGTCCACCGGTCAGCTGGGGACTGATTACGGTAACCGCCGCCCCGGCCCTCAGCAAATCTCTAACTTTTCGTTCCGCAACCTTTCCCCCGCCCACCACCAGGCAAGGTCTCCGGGAAAGGTCAAAAAAGACCGGGTAATAACTGGTCATCCTATCATCCTAACTCGGGAAATAATGTCCCTCTAATTATAACATTATCTCTTTAGAATATTAACCCGGTTTGAGAAAGTTGTAACAAGCAATCGGTTAACTTATTCGAGATTTGTCAGGCATTTCCTGCTTCCAGTCTAAAAATGTTTTCTATTCCCAAATTTGAATCCTTCCGTTACCGGTATCAGCAATAAATATCTTACCCTCCCGGACAAAAATCCCCATCGGGAATTTTAAGTCCCTACCAAAGCTGAATATTTCCTCTCCCTTAAGATTAAAAACGCGGATCACTCCCGCCAAAGCGTCCACCGCCATGACTCTGCCTAATTCATCCACAGCTACTCCGCGCAAAGCGACAAAAGGTCGACCACCGTTTGCGGTTCCGTCAACCGTAAATTTCACCTTCCCTCGGGCGTCAAACACCTGAATGCGCCGGTTGCCCGCATCCGTTACCCATAACCTTCCTTGCGTGTCTACCGCTATCCCGTGGGGATACTGTAATATCCCTGGCTCCCCTGCTTTCTTTCCCAAGCTTTTGAGCACCCGGTTCTTCTCGTCCAGGATAACGACGCGGTGCCCTTTCAGGTCCGATAAAATTGTCTGACCCTTGCCGTCTATCACTACGGCTCCCGGCCGCACCGTACCCAGCTTATCTTTTACCACTACTTCCCGGGCTTTTTCGGAAAAACCCAGCTCAAAAACAACCTCTCTCCCGGCATCCGCGACCAGGATATTGTCCCCCCGCTTCACTATACCGTATAGATAGCTGTCGCTCGATCTTCCCGGTGGCGTGAAACTACGCATGTGTTCACCGGAGGCGCTAAAAACCTCCACTCTGCCCCTGCCCGCATCCGAGACATATACATTCCCGACTTCGTCCACGTAAACGCCTACCGGTCGAATAAGCCTGTACTCCCCGTGCCCGCCAATACTTCCCCGGTATTGAGGCACACGGTTGAACGCCTCTTGCTTCTCTTCATTCTGCCTCCGCCTCTCCAACCCTGCTTCCATCTTTACCAAGCCTGCGTAAATATAGGAGATTACGGCGGTTAGAATAAGCAATCCCAGCACTGCTATCAGCCAAATACGATCTCCTTTTTTCACCGTTTCTCCCCCAAAAAGGGAGCAACTGCCCGCGGCAGTTGCTCGTTAAGTTTAATATACGTTACGGTAGACGCTATTTGTTTCATCATGGTTCACGTCGTGACAGCTCAGAAAACAAGCACCGCCCTCAATGCTATTGTAATTGTGCTTGTAAGTGGGGTCATCATAAATATATGCTGAAACCGTACCGGCGGGAAATCCTACCAGGTGCTTCTCATAGGGGTTTTCCGCCGTAAGAGGTCCATGCGGGCGGTGGCATTCACGGCAGACAGCCGTGCCCTTACTGGTATCGTCCAGATGTAACTCGTGGAGGTTGCGGTTGTACTGGTCGTCATAGAAACCGCTGCCTGACCCCAAAATTTCCGTCTCAGTATGACAGTTGCTCCGGAAACAGGTCTTAAAATCATTAGCGTCGAAGTACACGCTACGGTTAACACTCGCATTCATATCATAGGAAGCAATAAGATACTTTTCTTCCGGGCCGCCGTGAGGATCATGACAGGAACTGCATTCGTAACTTTCATGCGCATTGATATAAGTATCCTCGTACACACTCTTCCCTTCCCAGCCGCTCCCTGAGCTGGCTGAATGGCAATCGTAACACAGAGTGCGGTCGTTATCCAAATATAACAAATAAGGATACTGGCTGCCGTGCTGCTCGTGACAACCGTTACAACTAATACCGGTACCTGAAACCGGTTCCAAACTGCCAGCATCGTGACCACTACCGTCCTGAGGATAATAGGTTTCTTCGGCCGGGTGGCAGGACCAGCAAAACTTTTCCCCTCCTCCCTGGTAATACACCGTCTCGTTCACACTGGCCTGTAGAATCCTGGGGGAGCTGACTGGAGTGAGGTGAGGATTATGACAGTTATTGCAACTGATAACTTGTTCCGGAACGGGATGGCGGTACGTTTTGGAAAACTCATCATATACCTGGTCATAAACACTCTGTCCCACTGTGCTGTGGCAGACGTAACAAAGGTCGGTTACCGAACTTTCGTTAATTAGCTTTTCCCCTTCCGCCCCGTGACTGGTATGGCACTGAGCGCAAAACTGCGTATCGGATGTATAGCTGCCGTGGGGTTCAGGATAATACTGCCCAAACCCCGTAGAAATGCGTAATAAACTCCCCAAAGCCATTAATACCAGAACCGTTAGAGTCAGCCGCCCTGCCCGAACGGTGCCTCTCAAATCTATCATCATGACATCACTCGCCCTGTTACGAAGGTTATTCATCCTTGAAAACACTACTTCTTATTACATGCAGACACCCCGATAGTCCCTCCGCAACAGGTGATTGCTTCTACCGGTGCTGCCGTCGTCGTACGGTTCTCGCCGTCGCGGGTAAGCTTCTGACACCCATGACTTGGTAGCACCAGCACCTCGAGCACCCTGCTACGGCAGAACAACCGGGGTGCATGCGAGAGCTGCCATAACAAGCAGTTGGCCCGCCGTAAAAAAAAGCTACCCCATCCGAGATAGCCCTCTTCTATCCGTGGCAGCTGGCTGTCATAGCCCTACGGCCTTAGACCCTGTAGCTTTGCGTCCCTGCCTTTCGACAGGTTTGCCCTTAGCACAATATTATTAATTTTTTAATCTTCTTTACATAATAATAATTAAATTTGCTATTAATTTCAAGTATTTTCTCAACAATTTTCAACGATTTTTTCTCTTTTCACCAGGAACTTCCTTATTAATCCAAAAGTTTAAGCAGATCCCGAACCATTTTGGGCATCCTGCCTAGACTGAGCACATGCTTCTGCAGAAAGGAATTGTCCATAATGGCACGCATACACTGAATGGCATAGCGGCGCTTGAACTCATTTTTCAAAGAGGTCCATTCCGGAATTTTACCAAAGTAAAATGAACGGTAACATTCCAAAACCTTTTGAAACAACTCGTCGGTAGTCATAGCCTCAGGCTTAATTACCGGTTCAACCAGGTTGTACTTAGCATAATCATAAGTAGCCACGTAGTTCTTTACCTCCTCATACATATCAGCATAGGGCCAGGGAGCAAGCAGCAGAAAATGGGCAAAATCGGGGTTGTAGGCCTTGGCCATGGCCAGCGTCTGCTTGATACTTTCCGGTGTTTCATCAGGTGTCCCTAAAACAAACGATGTCTCCGAAACTATCCCCGCCCGGTGGATAATGTCCAGCGCTCTTTTGGAATCACTTTCCTGAATGCCCTTGCTAAACTTATCCAGAATACCCTGGCTGGTAGCTTCAATCCCCACGTAAATATGAATAATGCCTGCCCGCCGGTATTTGTCTATAATGTCTTCATCCCGAATGATATCATCTACCCGGGTTTCAATGAGAAACAGAGCGTTCAATTTCTTAGAAATCAAACCGTCCAGGATGTTCTCCCAGCGTTCCCGGTCCGCTGTAGGATACTCATCGGCGATAAAAAAAATGTCTACCCCATACTCTTTCACCAGGTATTCAATTTCGGTCAGTACATTCCCAGGGCTGCGAGCTCGCCAGGTCTGCCGCCAAAATTTTTGCTGAGAACAGAACTTACAGGTATGCTTGCAGCCCCGGGAGGTAGAAATAATAGCCAGCCGCGATCCCGGATACACGTAAAAGGTGTAATCTTCCCAATCCAACAGATCCCAGGCAGGTGTGAGCTCATCGAGGTTTTGAATAAACCCCCGGTCCGGGGTAACCAAGACCTCATTACCTCTTCGCAAAGCAACTCCCGGTACTTCTGCCGGGTTACCACCGCTTTCTAGAACCTCCAGCAGATGAGGAAGAGTATACTCCCCCTCTCCTCGCACTACATAATCAATGGAAGGGTGACCCTCCAAAACTTCCTTATAACAAAACGTGGCATGAACTCCGCCGATAACCGTTATGATTTGCGGGTCAATTTCTTTTACCCGGCGCAAGAGTTCAGTTGCAGCAGGAAAACTGGCGGTGTACGCGGTAGTACCCACCACCTGCGGACCGTAATTCCTGATATTATAAATTATCTGCTCCAGCCGGTGTCCTTTGGACATGGCGTCATAAATTTTTACTTCATGTCCCGCTTTACGCAATTCTCCGGCAATGTAAACGAACCCCAGGTGGGGCCACCTGCCAGCAGATTCCACGACGCCGCAGTGGTAATCGGGGGTTACCAGCATGACTCTGGCCATCAGGCATCACCTGCCTTCAATTGCTGTTGCAACCTGTATGCTCTGATTTCAATTACAATCCCTAACAGTACCACGCTAAAAAGGAGGATATGCTTGATTATCAATGCCGTCACCTGGCCTCGCCCGGCGGCGGGTAGGTACTCATACTGATAGTAAGCCAGCGCCCGCCCCACTCCGAACAAGAGGTTCAGAACAAGGCTGCCCAGAGAAACCCGGAACAACGTGGGGAAAATTTCGCTGTAAAACCGGGCCACCTGCGAATGCCCGTTCCGCTTCACTCTGGATGTCAGCCACCATATGACCGCGGCGCTGCATAACCACAGCGCCGCGGTCAAATCATGAAAGAAATTGTTAAACATAACTAGAAGGGCCATAGATTATTAACCTCCTGCCTGTTCATCCGTCCCCCTAGAGAACACTTTCCCACAGCATGTATAGTTTCGACCTAAACCGCCATATCCTGCCGCAAATATCTCGTCTACAATTTTTGAAAAAACCAACGTCGTTAGGTGAATGTGGTTCACTTTAGCAACAGTTCTTCCTATTTCGTCAGTACACTTGCTCCTGTACGCTGGGAAGTTCCCCGTTAACCTCCTCACTCCCGTTTGACAGGTCATTGTCCGACTCTCTCACAGTTGAAGCATCATGAATAACATCTCCCATCCCAGGCAAGTCTTGTGTCCCCGTACCCGCCTCCTGGTTAACGCTTTCAAGTGCCGCTGGGATTTCATTGCCCACGCTAGGCGAATCATAAACCGAATCTCCTACACTGGGGGTGCCATGAATAACATCTCCTGCTCCCGGCTGATTTTGCTTTACCGTATCCGCTTTTGGCCGGGACCGGGAACTGCCGCCAACCGAAAGCTCCCGATTTTCTTGCGGCGTTCCATATACTGTATTTTCGACCGATGAATTCTCACCGTAAACAGCTTCAGGTACAGAGGGGGATACGGGCCCCACTCCGCTCAGCATCACACGCAGTTCCTGCGGGTGTTCGTCCAACCATATCATTTTTTTCTTGCGGTGTTTACCCTGGGATACAGATAACAAGTACCTCCCCGGCGGCACTTCTACCAGGGAAAACCATCCCCCCAAAGCGGTAGAAAGCCTAATTCTTTGGTCCGGAACGTTCTGGTTAACCAAGGTAACCGTTACTCCCTCCAGTGGCTCACCCCATTCGTTGGTCACCTGCGCTTTCAATGAGGTGGTGCGAAACATAGCGCAGTCCTGAGTTAGGTCGTCATTTAACTCGACCCCGAATTCTTCCGGACTATAGCCAGGATGTTCAAACAGCAAGATATACTTACCCGGGCCTACTCCCTCTAGCGAGTAATTACCTGCCGCATCGGTAACTGTGCTGAACTGGGTAGCCTTGCCGTCCCACATTAAACTGACTGTGACACCAGACAACGGCCTTCCGGTGGAATTTTCGGTAACATTGCCGCTGATTTTCAGAGTACCCTCAGGGGCCATGACTTTTCTGTTGGATCTTGCCTTCAGAAAGACCAAAGGCTTGGGCAACTTTAATATAACCTCCTTCTTCCGCGGGCTGTAAACACTGACGGAAACGCTGGCCCGCGGCTTGCCGTCAGAGGTCCCGTAAACCAGCCTGCTGACCGTTTGGGGTGTAACCCCTTCTTCACCCCCCTGGGCAACCGGTAACAATGGAACAATATTTAAAACAATCGATAATAGCACACCTATCGTTAACAGCCGGCACACCGTTCGAAAGCGTTCATTATGTATTAAAGCTTTAATGCCCCTCACCTCCTTTCAAGGTAGCAACTTACTTTTTTTCCCTAAGAAAAGATTTTAACAGGCAGATGAGGTACATAGTAGTAGGCAAAAATAACAACTCCCATAGCTATTACCGCCAGCCAGGCAAGCTTCCTGCCCCGCCAGCCCATGGTAAAATATAAATGAAGATACAGGCCGTAGATGAGCCATGTGACAAGCGACCATGTTTCTACCGGGTCCCAACCCCAGTAGCGCCCCCAGGTCACATCAGCCCAGATGCTACCGGTAATGACCATCACCGCGTGGTTGATAAAACCGACCCCAATAAACTTCGCTGATAATTCCTCCAGTACCTGCCTGGGGGGCAATTTTTTAAGCACCCTCTTGTTGCCCCATAAATAGAGTACCGCAGCACTGAAGGATAACAGGTAACAGGCGGTAGCCAAAAAGGCAAACAGCACGTGCAGTGTCAACCAAAAGCTCTGGTATTCCGGTTTCAACGGCTCGATAAGGGTGTACTTAGTCAGTCCCCAGCCCATCACAAGGAAAACCACCGGGAAAACCACCATTCCCAAAAGGTTCAGGTCCCGACGCCAGTAGCGGGCCAGAAGAAAGGCCAGTACCGCCAGCCACCCGCCGAAAGAATTCAACTCGTATAGGGTAGTTGGCGCATGACCGGCCAGGTACCAGCGCAAAACTACCGCCACTGTGTGGAAGAAGGCCCCAGTAGCACCTATCCATAGGGCTATGCGGTTTAGTTTATCCTTGTTAAAAATGATACCGAATAGATACCCAATGGTTGCCAGGGCATAAAGTCCAATCACGCCTAGCACCAGATAAACGTCATAAACCATCGTTAGGTTCATCCCTCGTTCCATTTTGTCTGCTGATCACATCGACCAGCGTATTAAATTCCTCCCGGAACAGCTGTTGGTAGCGTTTGCTGTAACCGGCCATTTCTATTCCAGCGTCACCCAGCGAAACCCAAATCCCTTTCGGGGTCACAAACAGGGCAAAGACCAATCCGGCAAGGCATAATATAAACCCACCATACAAAAAGAATACCCCGGGGTGATAGGCGACGTCAAACCACCCGTACCGTTTCACTCCCAGGAAGCTGAGTTTCATCCCGTTGGACAGCTTCATGGTCTGGCCCATCAATGCATGACCGGCAAAAAGCTCTTCTTCCCGCTGGGTCACCCGTATTTCCACCGCGGGCAGTTTCAGGTTATGGGACAAATTCTTTAAAGTACCGTCGGCAGAAATGGTGGCGTCGGGAAACAGTTCCACCTCCACCTTAATCTCCGAATTCGGAATGTTAAATTCATCTTTGTACTGAATTTCACCTTTTTCGTTCCATGTTGAAATCAAGTTAATATATGATTGAAATATTACCTTGTTCTGATGTTCAAGGGTAAAATAGGGTGCATAACCATATCCCGTAAGCAATATCCGTCTGCCTTTATACCGGATGGGCTGATTAGGTTTTACAGTCTGAGAAGCGACAATCCTCCGGTGCCCTTCCATCACCCAGACCTTGGCTTCCAGTAAAGAAGGAGTGGTTTTCCCCCGGTCAAAATACACCTCCATGCTTTCCAAACCTATCTGGAAGCGCTGGTGCTGCTCGCCAAATAAAAGTCCTTCCTCGATACTTTGATAAAACCGGTGATCCTCCACGGCCAACTGCTGCTCGGGAATGATCATGCTTCCATGGAAGCCAAAAAGGTTGTTTAACATCACTCCTACCAGAATTACCAAAAAACTAAGATGAAAAACCATGGAACCCCAATAATAGCTTTCACCCTTGCGGGCCAGAAAACAGTTCTGGTGGGCGTCAAATATTTTATAACCCCTGCGGGACAGGTAGTCTTTAAGGAAGAAAAACAGGTGACCTGCATCTTTCGATTTAATCGCCCGGCGGTTGGGATACCTTGAAAGATTTTCCGGTGGCCTGGCCGTTTTTTTCTCCAGTTCTTCCAGGCGGAAAAGGGAGCAAACCAGGGTATTTAACAATAACAACAAAAGCAACCCATTGTACCACCATGAGGCGAAGATAGCCCGGTCCAGCTTTACTTCCAGGAAAAAGGGTATTTGAGCGGCCATGGCCACCAACGCCGCCACCGCCAGCAGGTAAACGGCTAATTCCCGTGAGGCCAGTAGCCGCAAGCCCTTAACCAACAGTTTCATGCCGTTACCCCTTCCGACTTTCTTGCCCGGACTGATACTGTAACTTCACTACTTCTTTTCCCTTATAACGACTTTGCGGCCATACTGCAGTAGTCGTTCCCCGTCTGGGCGGTGCAGGGCTTCGACGAGCTGGGATCATAATTGGAAATATATAAACCGTTAACGAACCCCGCCGCCGGCGCTCCGGCACCCGGATAGGTATACTCCCATCCATGGATACTGCCCCGCTCCGCCGCAGGGTTATAGGCAGTATCGCCGGCCAGCACGGCAAACTCCGGGTTACCCCCGTGGCAGCCCATGCACCCGTAACGGCCGTCATAGTGGTTATTCTGGGAGTGGGTGCTTGCGGCCTTGGAACCGCTGCCACTACCGGGAGTACCACCGTAACCGTAGACCGCCGAGTCATGACACATGGTACACAGGGCATCGTACAGCTCAAAGGCTCCCGCCGTGGACGTGGGACCGAGTTTCTTCAGCATGTACCGGTTGCTGGAGGCGTGGGGCCCCAGGGGAGCCGCTTCCTGGGTATGGCAGTCGGTACACTTCAGCTGTTGGACCTGATCCCACGGCGAAACCATGGTACTGGAATTGACGTAGGGGTTGCCGGTATCATTCGCCGTACCGGGTAACGGCACGGCGATGGGGTGCCACCCTGACTGGGTGCGGTTAACCTGGGCCGCGATATCGCTGGTACCCGCGTAGCCACTGGGCGAGTTGTAATTGGGGTCATCTATCCCACCGGCGGTCCCGTGACAGGCCGAAGACAGACACAAAGTGTTCGCCTGGCTGGCGGGGATCCCGCTGCTCGGCGGTATCGACGTATTTCCACCATATTCTCTCAGGAAAGGCGAAGCCTCCGTTCCGATCTGGCTGTTAAAAATATCGTGGTCGGTATGACACAGGCTTAAACAGGTGGTCTCGCCCGGGCCTACCGTTTCCCCGTCATAGGTGGCGGCGGGGCTGGTAACCTGGTGCCGGTACATAGTAGAAGAGGTCCCCATATCCTGCACCAAAGTGTTACTATGGCAGCCATCGCTGCAGTCCTGTCCTCCGGAACTTACCGTTCCGCCACCTGCGCCGCCGTTGTTATAGGTTACGTTTGTATGGACATACCCATGACATGTCAGGTCACAGGTGCCTCCATCATTAGGATCACCAGCTCCACTATCAAGATGGTCATACTGCGGATTGGCTAACGAATTGGCTGCGACGGTACTGGATGGAAATCCCACCCGGTGTTTCAGGTCGGGATTTTCGCTGCTTATAGGCCCATGGGGGCGGTGACATTCTTTGCAAACGGCGTTACCCCGGCCCGGCCGGTACTGGTCTAAATTCAAATGGAAGTTATGCAGGTTAACCCGTTCGTCGCTAGGATTGGAATTATATAAATCTTCCTGCCAGAACCCGGTAGGAGCGGTATTGTCGGCATTCTTCGTCGTCTGGGTCAGTTGGGTATCCGTTCCCACGTGACAGCTCCCGTCCCAGCACTGCTTGAAGTCATTGGAGTTATATGGGTAATTGGTATTATCACGACTCGTCCCCACCGGGGTCATGGAGTACGGGAAAATGGTGTAATGGTCGTCATTGGGCGTTCCGTGGGGATCGTGGCAGACAGTGCAGTTCTGCGTGTGCCCCCCGCTGTCGTTTACGATCTTGCCGTCCCAGGCGCTGTCGGCCCCTGCAATGGCACCGGTATGGCACTCGTAACAGAAGCTCTTGTCGTTCCCCGTAATATTGGTACTGTCGCCGTTGGGGTCCACCTGCAACAGCTTGGTAAAATCAGAACCGTGCTCTTCATGGCACCCCAAGCACTTAATCAATGTTCCGGAGGAAGGCTCCAAAGAAACATCGTCATGGCCAGTCCCATCCTGGGGATAGTAGCTCTGGTGGTCGTTGGCATTACCCGCAGGATCAGTACCACTATCCGTGGAAAGGGTCGAACCGGTTCCGTGGCAGGTCCAGCAGTACTGCTCGTCACTATTCTGCCCCGTAGATGTCTCCAGCAACTTGGGAACGGTACCTGCGTCCAGGTGAGGGTTATGGCAGTCATTGCACTGCTGTGAGGCAGGCACCTTGTGGGTACTGGCTTTCGCCACGGTATCAAAATCGTCCTCCACCGTGTAAATACTTCCCGTTCCCCCCGCATCGTGACAAAGATAACACAATTGATCCACCGCACCCGCGCGCATCAGGTCGCTTCCTATTCCGGCATGGGTGGTATGGCACCTGCCGCAGGCATCATCATTAGTGGCAAAGCCGCCGTGAGGTGTCTTGAATATATCTGTCCCGGTCTGAAAGCTCCACGAGTAGTCGGCGGCCAGGTTATTGCCCGCCGCATCCGTAACGCCCGTAGTAACCGTCACCGTAAATGCGGCATTGGCCGCCAGCGGGTCGGTTGAGTCGAATACAGCCGTCTTGTCCCCGTTTTCAAAGGTTAGTGTTCCACCGGTAATATAAACATTATTGGTATCGTCGTGGATCCGGAAGGTTGTATTTATATCAAAGGTCGTCGTGTCCATCGGCTCATTAAAGGTGACTTTGATTAAAGTGCCGCGGAGGACATTGGCAGAGCCACTTGCCGGCAACTCACTCACCACTACCGGTGGCGTTTCATCCGGCGTAGTAACGCTCGCCGTGTTGCTCCAGACGCTGCCGTTGCCCGCAGCGTCTACCGCCCGGATGCGGTAATCGTAACCGGTATTATCATTTACGGTTGTATCGGAATAGGAGCTGGCTCCTGCCGGGGCGGTATCTATCGGCGTTCCCGGCCAGGTGCCTTCAGAACTCAACTTGCGGTAAATCTCCCAGCCGGTAACCCCCACATTGTCGGTAGCATCATTGGTCCAGCTCAAATCCACCTGGCTGCCGCTGACGGCACTGGCGGTCAGTGAATTAGAGCTGGGCCACCCGGGTGCCGTGGTATCGGGCGGAGTGGTGGCACTGGCCACATTGCTCCAACTGCTGGTATTACCCCCGCCGTCCTTAGCCCTGATCTTGTAGTCATAACTGGTTTCGGGCGACACGGTGGTGTCGGAATAGGAGCTGGCTCCTGCCGGGGCGGTATCTATCGGTGTTCCCGGCCAGGTAGCCTCGGAACTCAACTTGCGGTAAATCTCCCAGCCGGTAACCCCCACGTTGTCGGTGGCATCGTTGGTCCAGGTCAGATCCACCTGGGCAGGCCCCACCGCATTCGCCGCAAGCGAACTGGAGCTGGGCCAGTTGGGCGGTTCGGTATCGAAGGGAGTGTATTCTACATCGATGTAAAAGACATCGGCATAAATGGTAACCCCGTCGGCCTGGTTAGCGTTTGGCTTGGCCACGGTACGGATCCGCATCTGCACATTCGTAATATCTGTACTGGTCCAACCTACCGGGACATCACTGGCCGGATAGGATATCAGACCTGGGCCCGGAAAAGTACTTGTGGTATATGAATAAGCAAGATTCCAACTCGTACCATTATCATAAGAATATTCTAAATAGATTTCATCATCATCAACGGTACCAGTGAAGCCCGTGATATCCCAGTAAAACGTAATGCTGTTAATATCACCTTCATTACCCATGCTAAAACCGGAAGCAGTTAAGCTGGAATCAGCAGAATCCACCCCAGCAGAGGTGCCATCGTCGGCAAGCACATAATCGGGGTTGCTGACAGTACCGGAAGGAGTGGCGCTCGTGGGATATAAAGCCCCGGTGGTCGCTGTAGTCCCGGACGGGGTAGTATCACTTGCCTCATTACTCTCGGTATAGTTACCAGCGGCGTCGACCACCCGCACCACGTAATAATAAGTATTACCGCCGGTTACCGTGGTATCACTGTAAGAACTGCTACCGGCAGGAAGTGTGTCATCAATCAGGGTATACGGGCCTCCCGCTGTGGTGCTCCGCCATACCTCCCAGTGGTCTACTCCAACGTTGTCGCTGGCATCATTGGTCCAACTCAGATCTATCTGCGTGCTGCCGGCTGCCGTCACACTCAACGAATTGCTGCTCGGCCAGGTGGGTGGCTCTGTGTCAGAAGCAGCAGTATAATCTACATCAATGTAAAAAACATCAGCGTAAATAACAACCCCGTCAGCCTTGTTAGCGTTTGGCTCGGCCACGGTACGGATGCGCATCTGCACATTGGCTATATCTACATTAGTCCAACCTACCGGGACATCACCGGCCGGATAGGATATTAGACCTGGGCCCGGAAAGGTACTTGTGGTATATGAATAAGCAAGATTCCAACTCGTACCGTTATCATAAGAATATTCTAAGTAGATTACATCATCATCAACGGTACCAGTGAAGTCCGTGATGTCCCAGTAAAAGATAATGCTGTTAATATCACCTTCATTACCCATGCTGAAACCGGAAACAGTTAAGCTAGAATCAGCACTATCCACACCGACGGAGGTGCCATCGTCGGCAAGCACATCATTAGCGTTACCGTAAATGGTACCGGAATAGGTGGCGGTGCCAGGATATAAAGCACCGGTCGTGGCTGCCCTGGCATAAAAAGGATTACTCAATGCAATACCCGCCATTAACAACAGTATTGCCAGTTGCTTCGCTCCTGGAAAAAGCTTCTTTACCGTTCCATATGCCTGTAACCATCCACGCATATCAATTACCTACCTTCGATAGCCCCAGACCTGTACCCGTTGGTTTCCGCGGTCGGCCACATAGATTTTACCGTCCTCACCGACGGCCAACCCTATGGGATAAATGAACTGTGTTTCCTCCTCACCGTATCCACCGAAGGAAAACAGTTCTTTCCCTTCCGGGTCAAAAACTCTAATGGTACTGTTGATGGAATCAGCTATCAGCACCCTTTGCAAATTGTCAATAGCGATGCCTCGGAGCAGACCGAAACTCACCGGGCTGTTCTCTCCACCGATCATAAACAGGAAATTACCTTCTTTATCAAAAACTTGAATGCGATTGTTCCCGGCATCAGCTACCCATAACCGCCCTTGGTCATCAATTGCCACACTCTGTGGGTACCGGAGCTCTCCTCCACCGCTGCCCGGCCTACCTATCCTTCGCACCAGTTTTCCCTGTCCGTCCACAACTACAATCTGATGTCCCCAGAGGTCACTAATGTATATCACATCACCTTTCACCGTCAGTCCACCAGGCCTGATAAGGCCCAGGTCGTTCCCGCCGGATACGAGCGTTTTAAGGAAATGGCCCTTACGAGAATATATGGATACCCGCTCATTTGCCGGGTCAGACACCAGCAGTTCCCCCTCCGGGGTAAAAGCCAGCCCGTAGGGGTAGTTCAACTGGCCCGGTTCGGTTCCCGGTTTGCCAAATGCCATCACCGGCCTGCCGCCGGGACTAAATACTTTTATCTGGTGACTGCCGGCATCCGCTACATAAACGTATCCCCGCTCATCCAACGCAACTCCCACCGGCTTCTCCAGCCCGTTACCATATATTCCGTAAAGCAACTCCGGTTTATCGGCAAGCTTAACAGGTCGAACGGTTTCTTCTTTGCGGTTCTCCCCTCGCAGACCTGTCGTAAGGGCAACCGCTATTAGAACCAATAACATTCCTCTTGCCATTATCCACCGCCTTTTCACCGCTATCATCCTACCACCTTTCAAAGATAGAGCCGGTTCAATCCCTGAAGCAAGACCTCCAAACAAAGTGAAGCTCCTGCTTCAGGGATTGTACGCGGGCCATAAATACGTGCTATAGCTATAACGCGCCGATTTAGTAGTATAATTATGAAAAATAGCATCATTTTCCACTTGTTATTGAACGGGAGGGGGGCATAGCCCCCTTCCCTTAGGGCCACCGTATGTAAGCGGTGGTTTACTTTTACTTGTTATGACAGCTCTCGCATACGCCCCGGTTGTTCTGCCGCAGCAGGGTACTCGAATTGCTGGTGCCGCCGAAGTTGCTCACCCGGTCAAAGGTGACTATGTTGGTTGCTGCCGTACCATGAGCGTAATGGCAGGTAAGACAGGTTAATTGCTGGTTTACGCCGTCGAACTGCAAGGGCAATGTCGCGCTGGGCTGCGACAGATAACCCGTGGTCCAGCTGGCCGCATTGGTCCCCGGATAGGTTGCCGGGTCAACTCCCACGGCGTGTCTGGTATGGGTAGAGTAAGTACCGGCCGCAGTGTCCCCCGATCCGGTGCCCACGTTAAAGTCAGTGTGGCAACTGCCGCAGAAAGCGTTAATACCTGCTTCATATTTAATGGCCTCATCCTTCAGTTCAGTCGTTGGGTCAACGGTAATGGTTACCGTCGTGGCACTGATCAACTGACGGCTGTTGCTGGTACCATGAGGGTCATGGCAGTTGGAGCAGGAAAACTCCGTAAAACCATTACCCGTCGTGCTGTCGCCACCAGGGGCGAAGATTTCGCCCGTCCCCTTAACGTCATGGGAGGACGTGGTAGCGACAACGCCGGTCAAGTCAGCCGCGGGTTCACCGCCTGTTAATACGTTGTCAAACCCACCGCCAGAAGCAGCCCAGTATCCACCAGCACCTGCATTAGCCGAAGGATCATAAATGACTCCGTTAATGACATCATACTTGCTGGAACCAGTATCACTGTGACAGGCGGTACAGGTTTCATAAACAGCGTTATAGCTCCCTGACAGAGTGAACTTGATTAAGTTCGCGGCATTACCGGCGTGGGTGCTATGACACTGACCGCAGGCATCGGTATCGGCGGAATAATTACCGTGGGGACCGTTGGTAGCCGCCAGTGCGCTGCCTGCACCCAGAGCCAGCAAGAAAACCAGCGAGAGGACAACTAAAATGCTCAGCCGTTTCACCTTTTCACCTCCTTTCCAGAATAACTACGGGGTTTTATGGCACCCCAAACTTCAATACCCGAATACCGAAACCCGGTGGTTACCCATCTCTACCACGTAAATCCGGCCGTTGCTGTCGATGAAAATACCGTTAGGTAGACCCAATTGACCGTGCTCGGCGCCGGGGGAACCAAACTGAAAGAGAGCTTTGCCGTCCTTACCGAAAACAACAACCTTATTGGTCAAATTCATTACCGCGTAAATGTTGCCCCGCTGGTCCAAGGCGACCCCCCGGACCGTAGTAAGTTTGCCCATTTGCCCTTCTTCTCCCCCCAAGGTCTTCAAGTATCGGCCGTCCGGTCCGAAGACCTGGATGCGGTTGTTACCGGAATCAGCCACGTAAATGTTGCCCTCGTCGTCTACCGCCAGTCCATGGGGGGCCCTAAACTCGCCCGCACCCACTCCTGCCTCACCGATTTCTAATTGTAAGTTCCCCTTCAGATCAAATACTAGAACTCGGTCAGATTTAATCAGAGATACATAAATTTTGCCACCTTTAACCTGCAGGTCTCCTACCGGAGCGATTGCATACTTGTCCCGGGGATGAAACTGCTTCCCTTCTTTCTTGGGCTCGAAGTAACCTTCGAACTTTCCATCCCTGTTAAAGATAACAATCCGGCTTGCCGCAGCATCACTCACGTAAACCCTGCTCCCGCTAACGGCAACTCCGTATGGTGTCTTCAGATAGTCCTCCCCAAACGCATTCACCAGCTTACCGTTATAGTCAAAAACCAGAATTCGGTGATTTCGGGAATCCGTTACGTAGATTTTGCCCCCGGCCACGGCTGCATCCAGGGGTTTTTCCAGTAATACATTCTTTTCGGCATCGCCGTAGAACGCAAACCTGAACTCCGGCGGATTATTTTCTTCCACCACCGGAGGGACTATGGCTCTGACTTTCTCTATAGGGTCCTCTTTCGTCAGGTAAAACACCCCGAAGGTAATGGTACCGGCCAGGGCGATCACTAAGATAATAATGACCAGCGTTGTAACCCTCACGTTCTATCCTCCTCCGAATCTTATGGCTAGTCTGCCTCCAGCTTCTTGAGTGCCTCGTTGGCCCCCTGGTGTTTGGGATCAAACTTCAGCGCCTGCTCGTAATTTTCCCTGGCCTTTTCTATTTGGCCCATTTTTTCGTAGGTTTGTCCAATATAATAGTAGGCATCACTGGAGGTGGGAAACAGCTTAAGTACTGTATTAAATTCTTCCAGCGCTTTGTCATACTCCTCCATAAGCAGGTAGAGGTTGCCCAGGCTGGCATGTCCGGATATAAATTTAGGGTTGTCTCTTACTACCTCTTCCAGCAACGTTTTCGCTGTATCAAATTCCTTTAATTCGGCTTTAAGAAGAGCCAAATTATACTTGGCGCTTAACCGACCAGGGTCCAGCTTGAGCGCATTAGCAAATTCCTTCTCCGCCGACTCGTAGTCACCCATGCGAAAGTATACATAGCCCAGATCCACCCGGTAAGCAGGATTCTCCGGCTCCCGTTGCACATTGGCCACCGCCACCTGAAGGTCATGCTCCAGCTTGGTCATCCTTTCCTGCTGGTTCCAGAAAAACTGTCTCCCTATAAACATGCCTGAACCAATGATAATGACAATAACCAGAACAATTATACCGGCAGCTGCCCAGACACTTATCTTTTTATCCTTCGCCAAGCTCTCTTTTGTTTCAACCATTGCCAATCTCCCACCGTCATTGATAATATGAATGAAATGAATTAACTTTCTTTAAATTTGCCAAACTAATTATACCGGATAACCTCAAACATTCCTGCTTAAATCCGTTCACCATAAACACAAGAGAACCCCGCTCTTCGTACCATTATTCACAAAAACGTCACAAAATTACCGCCTATCGTAGATTAAAGGAATATTGTCAGGACAACTGTCTCCTTATTCGAAGCTTGTATTCGGATAAGATGTCCTGAACGCGTGGGTTCCATTGGGCATAATTACATCAAGGTTCTTCATTTCCTGATGACAGACCAGGCAGGTTTGAACTGCCGCACCTTTAAACTGCCGCCCTTCAGAGTTCAGCCCATGAGAGCTGTGACAGCTGGCACAGGACATTAAATTCCCCGTACGGCCATGATCGCTGTTATCGAATTCTTCATACTCGCCGGATTTAGGCAGCTTCTGCCCGTCTGTCCTGCTCTGACTTACTCCGTCCGGATTTAACAGAGTCCCGTATGGCGTACTAACATAGTCATCAAGGTTATCACCGGGCTGGTAGCCATACGGGTCATCGGGATTGCTGGTATGGCACTGGCCACACACCTGCGCTGAGTAAATGACGCCAATATTGGCCGGATTAGTAATATTTTCGCCGCTGGGATTCTTTATATGATTGCTCCCCGGGCCATGACAGGCTTCACAGGTCACGCCCAGGTCGGTGACTTGCTCTATCTCATACTGGGCGTTGCGTCCGCTAACATGACACCGCATACAGTCCCTTTCAAAATCGGTGATGCTCAGATCACTGGCGACTACCGTTTGCGTTCCTGCATCCCACATTCCCACAACTTCAATCTTGCTGCCATCATCCTGAAGCAAGTATCTCCCCGCCAGCAGGTAATCTACAGCGCCACCGTATGCTTCCTCTATTACTGTGGGTACCTGGTCAGTTAAGGTGCTGGCATGTTTAGTCTTATTAAACCCTTTTGCATGTTCCCTATGACAGCCGATACACTTTTTCATGCCTACATAAGCAGCCGTATCCTGGGTGAAAACACCATCCTGTATGCTTCCTCCACTTCCGAGTACAGCTTGTCCGGAATTGCGATTGTAACCGGCATTTTGCGCCCCTTTCTGATGGCAGGCCTCGCAGGTACCCATGTTAGGCATCCGCTTAAGGGCGGAAGAACCGGACAGTTCAACCAGCAAAGAATCGTCCCATTTTTCCGACAGTTGGCTGTTACTGCCAAGGGTCATAACCCAATAGTTTTGGCTGGTCCCGTGAGCCAGGTGGCAGGTAAGGCAGAAAACAGTATTTTCTCCTTCAAACTTGAGACCTTCCGGTAAAATTTCCGTCTGCATTCCAACCTGGTGCCGGTAAGCCTCGGAATATAATCCCGTCAGTTCATGACCTGATCCCACATATTGCCCAGCATTCTTACCCTCGGTCCGGTAAAGCTTATCCACAGCTGTATTGTAGTCCGTATGACAGGCACCACAGAATTCGTTAATCCCACTTATGTAGCGGACTGTCTCGGAACCGGTCAAATAATTGTCAATGTCCATTTTTACCCTCAGAGAGGCAGTAAAATACGCCTTGACTTCCGCGTTTGGACCGGGGTCACTGTAAAATTCAATATACGTATGGCCCATTCTGCTATTAAGCAGGTAATCTATCCCCTCTTCCTGCAGTTCACCGTTAACATAAATTTTATATTCATAAGGATACCCGGTCAGCCAGCTATAGGGCTCCCTCTCCCTGACGACCGTATTACCCTGAATGCCGCCGTAATTGGTCAAGACTTCGGTAGTAGACCCTTCAGTAAATGCAGTTGCCCCTGGATAGACGGCATACGCTACACCGCCCGAAATTTTGGGGTTGGGGACCTGTCCGACTCTGGTAGCCAGAACACCCTCAAACCGGTTGTTCTTTGTAGCAGACCAGTTCGGATCAGGATTTAAGAGACGGGCATTGCCTCCGCTTCCGTGGGGATTATGGCAGCTTTCACAGCCGAAAATAGCGTCCCACCTGACTGTTCGTGGATTACCGGGGTCGGCAAGTTCGGGTATGCTGGAACCACCGGGTGCCGCGGCGATAGTTACAGCACCACTCACCGTATGGCGGGAAAGAGATTCTTCATGGCCAAACCCAAACATACCACCGCTTAGAGGTTTGTAGGTGATCCCGCCCAGTTTGGGACTCCCGTCCCACTGATTGTTATACCAATCATTGGCAGCCCAGTAGAGGTTTTCGTCCATGGTATCGTTTGGGTCCTCTGCCGGGAAGTATGTTCCATCCGATTTTACTAATTGATCCACATAATACTCAAAATGGTCGTGTTTCGTTTCCGGTTCGGTAACCTGCCACTCCGGAGGCTGGGTTGCATTATATTCCTCGATAAAGGCCATATACTCTTCAAAAGTAGTGTACTGCGCTTGCTCCTGTTGGACTTTAATTGTACCCTTGACAACATTATATGTAGTTGATACCGTTCCATCGTGACAGGCCATACAGGTATCATAGATATTAAACCACTGCAGCAACGAAGGCCCTACGGCGGTGTGAGTGGCATGACATGAAGCACAGGCATCAGTATCATTGGTGTACTGGCTGTGAATACGGTAATTTTGCGGGGCACTCTCATTAGGCAGATAAATTTCAAAGGGGTAGTTGGTAATATCATCAGCCGAAAAGGCATTCGCTGGGGGACTACCGTCCAGGAGCAACCATTCCAACGGTGGTGCGTAATAGCGTTCATAGACGGCCCCGCCCACTGGATTGCCCTCGACATCCAGAATGCTGCTGTATTTTGCCTGTTCAGCATAAGCCGGAACTGAAACGAGAAAGACAGAAATTAGGATAGTACCGGCCAATAAAAAGGCTTTTTGCAGCAACATTTTCACCTCTAATTTTTATTTCTAGCCACAAACTATATTTCTAGCAAAATTTCAATATTCCTTCTAAAAAAATCAAGTTCTTATAAAAATTTCAATTAGTGCCCTCATTTAACAAAAAAGGAAACATTTTCTTCAGTCAACATGCGGTTCTGCCGCGTCTGAAAATATTACCGCTTATTTACTATGGCATGCCTGACAAACACCGCGATTCGAGCGCCTTAACAGGGTAGAAGAAGCGCTGACTCTTGACCCGTTATAATTATCCGCCCTGTCAAAAAGAATTTCATTTTTTACAGCAGTACTATGGGCATAATGACAGGTCATACAGGAGACTTTCCCGCTTTCTAGAGGAAGCCCGTGGTCGGGATTGTAACCGGGGTAGCCGGCGGGGTCCATTCCCACCCGGTGACGCTTAAAGCTGGTATAGATTCCGCTATCATGATCACCCGCTCCGGCTTCCGTTACCCTGAAGTCGGTATGGCAGGAACCGCAGAATTCGTTAAAACCATTTAAATAAATGACGCTTTCGTCTTTCAGTTCATTATTAACTATCAAAGTAGCAGAAACTCCTGTAACCCCGTTAATGTCATCCCTTAAAATCCTGGAATTGTTTGTCCTGCCGTGAGGATCGTGACAGTTATCACATGAAAAATCAGTAAAAGCGCCTGCCAGGGAAGTATTACCTCCTGGAGCGTAGAGGTCACCGGTCCCCTTCACATCGTGGACCGAAGTAACATCAGTAAGATTACCGTTTAAAGAGGATACGTTTTCCCTGACCAGCCACTTGGAAAACCCGCCTCCCTCCGTCCGGTAGTAGGCACCGTTTCCTCCGTTCCCGTTAGGGTCGTATATGACTCCATTTATAACATCATACCTGCTCTGGCCCCTGCTGTTATGACAGTATACACAGGTATTATAAATATCATTGGTAGAGCCAAATCGCCGGTCGTAATAACCCTTCTGGGCATAACTCCAAATAGTATGGCAGTTCCGACAAACTTCTTCATTCACGTAAGGGTCATGGGGCCCTCGGGTTGACGCTGAAGCCCTTCCTATATACAGAAAGTTAAATAGAAGTACCATTAACAGTCCTACTGTCAAGCCAGACAGCAACAATTTTAATCCGTGAACAATTTTTTTCATCTCCATCATCCTCAAAATTATTTAAGAATAATCCTGCATGAATCACCTGATTCTAAAAACAGAAACCCGATTGTTACCCGTTTCAGTAATATAAATTCGTCCTTTCGAGTCTATAAAGATTCCATTGGGTAGGCCGAGGTACCCATCATCTGCCCCCTGTTCACCAAAGCGATAGAGCTCTCTTCCTTGAGGATTACACACTACAACCTTAGCCAGCAGCCCTAATACTCCATAAAGATTACCCTGCCTGTCAAAAGCAATGCCTCGGACAGTGGTAAGTTTACCCGTCTCATCTTCCTTTCCACCAATAGTCTTTTGGTAATAGCCATTTTCGTCAAAAACAACAATTCTATTATTACCGGCATCTGCCACATAAAGATTATTGTACCTATCTATGGCTAAACCATGAGGATATTTCAGTTGCCCAGGCCCCGTCCCCTCGCTGCCAATTTCCTGGAGAAGCCGGCCTTCCAGATCAAATACCAGCACCTTCATAGCCATGATAACACTGACATATAAGCGCCCGTCATGGATTAATAAATCTCCTACCGGGCCCAAAACCTCCCTGCCAGGCGTATGGAAATATCCTAAAAACTCGCCCTCGGTGCCAAAAATGAAAATCTTTCCGCTGTTAGTATCGGCTACGAATAGCTTTTTATCATAGACCTGCAAGCCGTAAGGAGAGGACAATATCCCTTCCCCAATAGCCCGTCGAAATTTACCGTTGTAATCAAAGACTAAAACTCGCCCGTTATTTGAATCAGATATGTAAATAAAGCCATCATCTACCGTTACATCCATCGGATAATTTATTAGAGACTTAGAAACAATGTCCCCGTAGATGGCATATTCAAAAGTGGGCTGTTTAACTGTCGGAGAACCGAGACTGACTACATACCGGCCCACCTTTGCTGCCTGTCTCGCAGGATTTTCCCTCTCTAGACCATAGTTCCCCCAGGCGATAAGTCCTTTCAGACCGAGGAAAAAGGATGTCATACCAACCAGAAACAAAGCAAATAGGGCTAATAATTCCTTTTTCATAAAACCCCCTTTAAATTTAACTGGCAGAATATATTTTTTTAAGAAGCTATTTCCAATCTTTTATTTGTTTTTCTTATATATATTTATTATATTTATTTATAAAATTTTAAGCAATATGAATCTTAATAAAAAAATAAAAAAATCTTATTACCGAGAAGTCATGCTATTTCCTGACCTGGAAAATAAAAAAAACGTACCGGTCCGTACCGGCACGCTTTGTCGAACCTATTTTTTATGGCAATCCTGGCAGACACCACGGTAATCTCTCCTGAGCAGGTAATTAACCAAGTCATCGCCACCATCATTGTAGGTATCTCCTGTATCTTCGGTCGCACTCTGGCTCCCGTGTGCCAGATGGCAGGTCAAGCAAGTTATCTTATCGCGGTTATCGCCACTGGTACCTTCCAGCGGGAGCGTAGTAGTCAGCTCTCCGCGCTCATAATACTTCGGTGCAACTCCTACGGGGTGCATGTACTTGCCCAAGTATCTTTCGGTGTAGGCATCCGTTTTCGGATTTGAACCCGACCCACTGCCTGCGTACAAATCCCGGTGACAGCCCATACAGAACTCACTCATTCCGCTTACATAATTAACCCTTTCCTGTCCCCCGGCCTCGTCGGTATAAGCGTAAGCCCTCACGCTTACGTTATTGTTGTCCGGAGTAATTACGGTCAGCATGCGATAGTTGGGCGACCCGTGGGCATCATGGCAACTGGCACAGCCCAGGGATTCCTGCCATTCATCTCCCGTACCTAGCGGATTGCCTCCCGGCGCATTATATACCTCGGCGCCTATACTATGCCGTGAATATACGTGAGTGGTAACTCCCATCACAACGTCCCCGAAAGGTCCGGCAGGCGACGCAAGCGGATCCCCGTAGGGCCCCATATCCACTGTACCGTTAAGAATATCGTACTTGCTGCCGGTCCCGTCGTGGCAGGAAAGACAGGAGTCATTGGTGGTTTCAACTCTTAATAGGTTGGGCCCCAGGGCAGTGTGAGTCTTGTGACAGTTGGAACATAGATTGGTATCATCCAGATAGTACGCGTGAGCGTGCTGGTTGGGCGGGTAAGCCACTGCTTCATTGCTGGAATTCGTTGCCGTTCGGTCCTGAGGATAATTCATAACTTCACTTGTGGTCACTACAAAGTAATAATTATGGTAACCTAATATACCGTTCTTCACGGAATAGGAGAACATATTGCTACCGATATAAATGTTTTGCCATACGCTTCCATCGGTACTCATCCATACTTTATAGGTCTCTCCTGAACTTCCTTTCCAGGAAAGATCCACCCAATTTTCGGACTTCGGAATTGCTCTCAACTCTTGAGGAGCCGCTTCAGCCCATAAGCTCAAGGATAGCAAGAAAAGTAAGCTTATGAACAATGCAATTAACGCCCGTTTCCACATAAGACTACCCCCGTCCGTCTATACAATCCCGCATGTTCTCTAATAACTGAAAACGGCCACTCGACCATTTTCTCTATCCGCAATATAAATCCTGCCTTCTCGAACCGCAATTCCGTTAGGGAAATTCAATTCCCCTTCATTAAGTCCCCGGCTTCCTAATTCAAAAAGCTTCTTAAATTCCTTGTCCAAGATTAACACTTTGTGGCCAAAATTATCCACCACAAATACCCGACCCCGCTGGTCAACGGCTATCCCCCTGGGGTAAGCTACTGCGAGCTGAGAAGCAGTCAATACTTTTAGCAGCTTACCATTCCTATCAAAAACCTGCACCCTCTTATTGCCGCTGTCACTGACAATAATGTTGCCTTCCGGGTCAACAGCAATACCGTTGGGGTAAGAGAGATATCCTTTCAAAGAACCTGGCTTGCCAAATCTGCTCACCAAACGACCCTCCGGCGTAAGAACCAGAACCTCACCGGTACGATTGGCCACATAGAGAAGCTTGTCCCGGCCAAAGCTTAAACTTAAAGGCTGTATAACTGTACCAACCTTCTTCCCATCAATAACTTTCACCAGTTTTCCTTCGCGGTTGAACACCTGAATACGGCCCCTCTTAAATTCGCCAACATATATCAAACCTTCCGGTCCAACGGCAATAGCGTTAGGCATTTCAAACCGGCCAAAACTGTATAAATAGTAACCATTAGGGTTGTATACCTGTATATCACCTTTACCGGAATTAGTTATATAGATCTTACCTTCTCCGTCCACTGCCACGTCCAGGGGACGGACCAGATTGTTTTCTCCGATATTGACCAGAAACTTTGGGGTTTCAGTTTTATTGACCGCTACAGTCTCAACTACTTCTCTAATAATTAAAGGAGTTTTATTAAGCAGGTAATAATACACAAACACTACACCCAGGGATACGGTTAACAAAAATGAGGCTACAACCAAGTGCCACAGCCTGATTTTTACCTTTATCATGCTTGTTTTCAGGATCACCTCTTTTTCACCGTAGTTACCTCCTGCAATGCCTCTCTCGCCTCCGAATATTTCGGGTCATACCGTAGAGCTTCTCGGAATTCTTTTTCCGCCTCCGTCCACACCTCCTGCGCTTTGTACACCATACCCAGGTAGTAATGTCCATCGGCCGAAGTGCGGTTAATCCCCAGGAGATGCCGTAAAGCACTTTCAGCCTCCTGGTACCTCCTCTCGGCCAGGTAAATCTTCCCCAAAGCCAACCACGCCAGCTCGTGGCGCGGCTGTTTTTCCACCAGCGCCTTTAAATCCTGTTCCGCGAGGGGGTACATTCCCTTGGCCATATAAGCTACAGCCCGCCCGTAACGGGCAGAACTATGCCCGGGGTCTACCTCCAGCGCCCTGTAGAAGCTTCCCAACGCCTGATCAACTTTTCCCTGCTGATAGTACGCCCACCCCAGCCGGAAGTGAGCATCGGCATCCCCGGGATTAAGAGCAGCCAAAGTACGATATTTCAAAATCTCCCGGTCCAACCGGGACTCGGGGGGAAACTGGTCCCAGAACATGGCATACCCGATAAAAGTACCTATAGCAACCCATATCAGCGTCAGCACCACCAAAAAAACGATTGCGCTAGTCAGGCTGACTTCTTTACGCCAGTTAAGCGGAAATGCCATAATCTATTTCCTCTCCCGCAAAAACAGGGTTCAGCTAACTTTATTCTCCCTGCTACTTGTTCTACTTTCGTCAAAATTATTCCTGTTGAGGTAGAGAGTATTCACAAAAATGTTACAAATT
>NZ_BDGJ01000164.1:17255-18976 GCF_002207765.1 Calderihabitans maritimus | reverse complement strand
CCCTCCTTTTCCCCCGCCATATGGCAGCGGGCGCACTGGCGCTGAGAGTGGCAGGTAAAGCATTCAGCCCTCACGCCTCCTTCCACCCGCACGGTAACGGGGTGCTGCTGCCGCCAGTTGCCCCGGTGCTGGCCTGTATGGCACTGGTTACAGTAAGTCTTGGTCGTTTTTCCGGCGGCGGTAGGCTTACCTACATTGTGACACACCAGACAACTGGAAGAATCCGGTTCCGCCGCCGCCGCGTGTTCTATCAGCCAGTCGTCTCTCCGGTGGCTGGGAGGCCGGCGAGAATGGCAGTCACCGCAGAAAGGATTTCTTCTGGCGTATTCCGCCGCAGCGTTCACGGTCCCGCCGATGGGATCTTCCAGATTAAGCTCTACATTGGCATAAGAATGACATTTCTTACAATTCTCCAGATCTTTCTCGGCCAGCTTACCGTGGGTAGTAAGCCAATTGGCCACCTGGTGGGATTCCGGATCACCTAACTTCTTGTGACAGGCATCGCACCCGGTATCAATCCCCTTGCTCCGGTGACACTCCATACAGGTAACCATGCGCGGCTTGGTGTATTTGTCAATCATCTGAGCTCGACCGGTGGCCTCGGTCCAGGCTTCAAAGTTGCCGTCCAGAGTGAGTTGCCGCTTGGCAATCCGTCCATGGGCCACTCCCTCATGACAGTCGACACAAAGAATTCCCTTTTCCGCATGGCGGTAGTGAGGCAAAGTGATGTCTCCCGACGGAGTGACCACTCGCTTAACTGAATGACATTGCATACAGACTTCGTTTTCAATTTCTTTACCATAAGGAATGGTAATGGGAAGGGTATAACTTTCCGTAAAGTGCACGTACAGTTGCCGTAGGGATTCGATTTTGTGCCGGACAAAATTATCTAGACCGGGTTCAATATGACATTTCACACAACTGACTGTATTGTGAGCGGAAGCCTTCCAGGTAACATATTCAGGACGCATTTCATGGCAGGTAGCACAAAAGTCCGCCTGGGAGGTGGCCTGTAGCGCGACAATAGAAGCTCCAATTGAAAATAGGAAAAAACCGGCCACCATGATGAACAATTTCAGGCGCCCTTCCGTCGTTGCCAGGTATTTAGACCAAAACCAGCGGAACAACTTCCTCATGCGCCTTCCTCCTACGGCCAAATTAGAGAAAGATTTCACTTATTCGCTAAAGGAAACCCAAAACTCCCTACTCAAACTTCGTTATTTCTTCTAAGAATCCTTCTTCACGGAAAAACGACCAAATCCGCCACGTAACGCCTTCTACGGCATAATTTTTCGTTTTCCCTCAAAAAACAGTGTAAGCAGGAGGCTAACCCCCTGCTTACCTGCTAAATACTTCCTTCCTCCCCAGTTTCTTGCGAACTGCTGCCGGCAGGCGTTCCTCCAAACTCGTTTTCTCCAAACCAGTGGCACATATTACAGTAAGTCTTGGTTACATGGGATTCCTTCTCGGGCTTGTTTATGTCGTGACAGACAAAGCAGTTTTGCAGGCCCTTTTCCTGAGCAACCCCCTTATGTTTCGGTAGCCAGTCCGCTTTATGATTAGGCGGTCTTTGAGTGTGACAGCTATAGCAGAATTCACTGTTACGGGCAAACTCCTTAACCGGGAACGAGGTTGACGTGGAAACATATTCTCCCGCCGAATGACACTGCATGCACTCCCGGTAATCCTGGCGGGCAGTGAGACCATGAACCTGCTTCCAG
>NZ_BDGJ01000164.1:0-17066 GCF_002207765.1 Calderihabitans maritimus | reverse complement strand
TGGCTGCACAATCGGTGGTAACCTGCCGTTCCTTATGACAGGTCATACAGGTCTTCATAGCCGGCCGGGTATACTTCGGGGCAGCTTCCTTTTTGCCCAGAGCCAGGGTCCACTCTGAAAAATCACCTTCGGCAGTAACTTCCCGCTCGGCAATCTTACCGTGGGCCACCCCGCTGTGGCACCTTACGCAGGGAACCTCCTGAATTTTGTGCTTTTCATGTGGAATGATAAGGTCTCCTGAGGCATTCACTACCCGGTTCTGAGAGTGGCACTGTTCGCATATGTAGTCCTCAATTTCATGAGGCATTTCTATAGGCCGGTGGTACGTCTTGGTAACGTGCTGGTAAAGCTGCTTCATGGCTCCCATCTTATGTTTGATCAGATTGACAATCCCCGGCTCAATATGGCACTTGACACAGGCCACCTTGTTATGAGAAGTGGCAGCCCAGGTAACATATTCCGGCCTCATTTCGTGACATATGGCACAAAATTGGGGAGTAGAAGTCAACTTGAGCGCCGCAACCGAAAAAACTCCAATAAACAACACGAGTCCGTTTACCAAAATAAAAAGCTTTAACTTATCTTCCGTCTTGCTGAGGTCAAATTTAGGGATTAGCCTAGAAAGAAACTTAAAAACTTTCACTTTGGCTCCTCCTTAGCTCTAGGCTCCTAGACGTACCCATTCATTATTTAACGAAAATTAAGATAAATCCTTCCATACAAAAAATAATAATCCACCTAAAAGCGCCGCATAGCTATAAAGTCAGCGATGCACTCAAGGGTATCGCGGGTCTTTATCTCGGGTAGCTTTCGCAACTGCTCCTTGGCTTTGGCCAGGTACCGGTTGGAAACGCGAAAAGCATACTCAATACCGCCACTTGCCTTAACGATCTCTATGGCTTCCTGTACTTCGTCCTCTGTTTTTTCCCTCTTCTTTACCAGCTCCTTCAAACGTCCGTTGCAGGGGCTATGTTTGAGAGCGTAAATAACGGGAAGGGTTATCACCCCCTGACGCAAGTCTCCACCGATAGGCTTGCCCAGCTCTTTTTGATCTGCTGTTATGTCTAAGATATCATCGGTAATCTGAAAAGCCATACCCAGATAATAGCCGTAGAAATCCAGCGAACGCACTACATGGGCTGGCGCCCCGGTAGCTACCGCTCCCAACTGACAGCTGGCCGCTATCAGCAAAGCCGTCTTCCTCTTAATCCGGTAAAAATAATCCCGCGTACTCTGGTTGACATCGTAAGCGGTAGCTATCTGCTGTAACTCCCCCTGGCACATCTGAACGCTGACCTCTGCCAGTACCTGAGCTATCCGGGGATCTTCGTAACGGGCAATTAAGAGCAACGACTGGGCAAAAAGATAATCCCCCGTATGCAGGGAAACCCGGTCTCCCCATTTGGCCCTTACGGTGGGAATTCCCCGGCGGGTGGCCGCCGCATCGATAACATCGTCATGAACCAGGGTGGCCATATGTATTAACTCCAAAGCCACCGCCAAGGGCATCAACCTGGACAGAGAATAGTTATAAAACTTCCCCGCCAGCAAAGCAAATGCAGGCCGCAGGCGTTTTCCCCCGGCTCGCAGCAAATGGGCAGAAGTTTCCGCCAAAAGGGGATTTGATGCATCCACATACCGGAACAGCTCGGCCTCTACCTGTTTGAGATCTTGTCGAATTTCGCTGAATAGGTTCAGTTGCAAAATGCCATCACCTTTCGAACAACTTCTGTTTCTCACTACGCGTCCGTAAACAATTATATTCTGTTCTTTTCCACAAATTCCTTCCCCGGTTGGAAAAAAGCTGCTAAAAAAGCCCGCCCCGGAGGGCGAGCTCCTCTTTTATCTCTTCAGCCAGCCGAAGATACCGTAAAGGGTGGTCTCTTTATTCAAATCGGCGATAGATGTAGTCAAAGGTATCTTCTTCGGACAAACCTGGACACAATTCTGAGAATTTCCACAATCGGTAATGCCGCCTTTGCCCATGATGGCCTGCAGCCGTTCTTCCTTATTCATCTGGCCGTTGGGGTGGGCGTTGAACAGTCTTACCTGGGCCAGAGCCGCCGGGCCGATAAAGGACGACTTGGCATTAACGTTGGGACACGCTTCCATACAACAACCGCAGGTCATGCAGCGGGATATTTCATAAGCCCAACGGCGGATTTTTTCCGGAAACCGGGGTCCCGGGCCCAAGTTCTGCGTCCCGTCTATCTCCACCCACGCCTTAACTTTCTTTAGATTATCAAACATAACCTGACGGTCCACCATCAAATCGCGAATAACCGGGAATTTGGTTAGCGGTTCCAGCACGATAGGCTCCTGTTCTATTTTGTCAATCAAGGCGGAACAGGCCTGCCGCGGCTGCCCGTTGATCAACATGGTACAGGCACCGCACACTTCTTCCAGGCAGTTGCATTCCCATACTACCGGACTCGTCTTTTTACCCTGGGCATTAACGGGGTTTTTCCGCAGTTCCATCAGTACGGAAACCACGTTCATGTTCGGCTTATAGGGAATCTTAAACTCTTCCCAATAAGGCTGGGAATTGGGGTTATCCTGACGCCTGACCTTCAGGTGAACAAACTCCCTGGCCATTACTTAGAGACCTCCTTCTTGCCCTCTTTCTCCGCTTCCTCTTTGGTCGCGTCCCGGTCCACATCGTACCTCCGGGCTCTCGGTTTAATCCAGGAAATATCAACTTCCTCATAGCTAAACTCGGGTCCATCGGGCGTCCAGCGCGCCTTGGTGGTCTTCAACCAGTTTTCATCGTCCCTTTCGGGGAACTCCGGCTTGTAGTGGGCGCCCCGGCTCTCATTGCGCAGCAGAGCTCCCAGAGTAATGACCCGCGCCAGCTGCATCATATTCCAGAGTTGGCGGGTAAACTGGACCGCCTGATTGCTCCAGCGGGCCGCATCTTCAATATTTATGTTCTTATAACGTTCCATAAGCTCCTGCAGCTTCTCATCGGTCTTCTTCAACTTGTCGTTATAGCGAACTACGGTAACGTACTTGGTCATCCATTCACCCATTTCCTGGTGCAGGAGGTAGGGGTTTTCATTACCGTCCATCCGATAAATATTTTCCAATATATCCTGCTGCCGCTTGAGTTCGTGCTCAAAAGCCTTCTTGCTGACGTCAGCCGCCGACTTGTCCAGATTCTTGATGTACTCAACCATGGCCGGTCCAACGACCGTACCGCTGTAGAGAGCCGAAAGGAGAGAGTTGGCTCCCAGGCGGTTGGCTCCGTGGTACATGTAGTCACATTCACCTGCCGCGAACAGTCCGGGAATACAGGTCATGTGATTCCAGTCTACATGCAGGCCGCCCATGAAGTAATGTACCGAGGGGAAGATCTTCATGGGCACTTTTTTCGGATCATCGCCGTGGAATTTCTGGTAAATCTCCAAAATACCGCCCAGGCGGGTTTCCAGAAAATCAGGATCCAGGTGAGTGAGGTCCAGGTAAACCTGGTTCTTCCCGTCAATACCCAGTCCCATCTCCACACAAACCTTATATATGGCCCGGGCAGCAACGTCACGCGGCACCACGTTTCCATACGCCGGATACCATTCCTCCAGGAAATACCAGGGTTTCCCGTCTTTATAGGTCCAAATGCGGCCACCTTCACCCCGGGCAGCTTCCGACATCAGCCGGTTTTTGTCGTCTCCCGGCATGGCGGTGGGGTGTATTTGGACAAACTCTCCGTTGGCGTAATAAACGCCCTGCTGGTATACAGCCCCTGCAGCACTGCCCGTGTTAATAACTGAATTGGTACTCTTGCCGAAAATCATTCCGGCGCCACCGGTAGCCAAGAGGACGGCGTCCGCAGCAAACGCATGAATTTCCATACTGCTCAGGTCCTGGGCTATAATTCCGCGGCATATTCCGTGTTCATCTATCACCGCCGACAGGAATTCCCACCCTTCAAATTTCCGCACCATGCCCTTGGCTTCCCACTTCCGAACCTGTTCATCGCAGGCGTAAAGCAACTGCTGGCCGGTAGTAGCCCCGGCAAAAGCCGTACGGCGTTTTTTCACTCCCCCAAACAACCTCAAGTCAATAAGTCCTTCGGGAGTACGACTGAACATAACCCCCATCCGGTCCATCAAGTAGATGATGCCCGGAGCCGCTTCGCACATATTCTTAACCGGAGTCTGGTTGGCCAGAAAGTCCCCGCCGTAAATAGTATCCTCAAAGTGCTCCCAGGTGGAGTCTCCTTCCCCCTTGGTGTCCAGGGCCGCATTTATGCCTCCCTGGGCACAAACGGAGTGAGAACGTTTCACCGGAACCAGGGAGAAAAGATCCACCTTCACTCCTCTCTCCGCCGCCTTCATAGTGGCCATCAGCCCGGCCAGACCACCGCCGACTACAATTATCTTTTGCTCTGCCATTGCCGACCGTCAACCTCCTTAACTTATGAAATAAATGCTGCCAGCGAATTGATCCCCATCGCCGTCAAAAGGATGAAAATTATGCCGCAAACGATAGTGGAAACTCGTTGCGCGTTAGGGCCGATGGTTATGCCCCAGCTCACCAGGAAAGCCCACAGACCGTTGGCAAAATGGAAGGTCGCCGCTACCAATCCCACTACATAGAAAATCAGCATAGCTGGTTGGGAAAGAATCTGGGTCATGGTTGCAAAGCTTACCTCGGTGCCGTACAACAAGGAGCTTAAGCGCAGGGTATAGACATGATAAACGACAAATATTAAAGTAATGACGGCGGTAATTCTCTGCAGGTAAAACATCCAATTCCGGAAGTAAGTATACTGGAGAACATTATTTCGGGCTAGGTAAACAATGTAGAGACCGTACAGAGCGTGAAACAAAATAGGAACGAGGATAAAACCTAGTTCAATAACAATTAAATAAGGTAGGCTCTTGAAAAATTCAATTTTGGAGTTGTAGGCGTCAGCACCGTACATGGCGAAACTATTGGTATAGAGGTGCTCTAAGAGAAAGAAACCTATAGGGAATATACCTGCTAGAGAATGTAATTTGCGAATAAAAAAGTGATTTCTTTCCAAAAAGCTCATGCCGACATCTCCTTTCTTTCAACACTTGTTCGTAACTTTCTGATTTTTTTAAAACTTATTAACTCATCCCTTCATGGATGGAGGCGGCAGGCCTTCCCCAAATAGTTTGTTCATCCTCTGCCCCCCTTTCGCTCCTAAAAACGGTGACAACCTCCCTTGAACCCTGCACTTAGAGCTAATCTATAGCAAAATCAATGCCAGGCTGGTTAAGACCAATCCTCCTGCTCAAAAGCAAAAATCTCCGCTGTTCAGCCCTGCTTCGCCGTTAATTTGCTATAAATGCTTCCTTGTTCTTTCTAACCTTTAGAAAAAATCCCATGTCGAAGAAAAGTGTTTTGCATTTGGCTCGTTTAACAGCGGAGTACGAAAAATAAAAATTATAATTTTTAAATTTTAGAACCGTTCTAATTTTTATAAGGTATTACTTTATTCAAAATTATACACCAAAATCCCTCACTTGTAAAAAAATTTTTAAACCTTCAGTCATTCAGATCCTTCCGGTCGCCGGTAACTAGGTAAATAACTCTTTCTCCAATGTTGGTAGCGTGATCGGCAATTCTTTCCAGGTACCGGCAGACGAACAACAACTGGGTGGCTTGCTTGATGGTACGCGGATCTTCCATCATATAGGTCAGCAACTCCCGAAACACTTGGTAGTGAAGATGATCCACCTGGTCATCACTAGCCGCCAGTCGCGCGGCCAGTCCCGGGTCTTCGGTTACATAAGAATCAAGACTCTCTTTTACCATCTTTTGCGCCAGTTCGGCCATGCGAGGGATGTCTATTAAAGGCTTTATCAAAGGTTCCCCTGCGATACGGAGGGTCACCTTGGCAATGTCACTGGAGTAATCTCCCATCCTCTCCAGGTCAGTTATAATTTTGAAGGCGGCACTGATACGGCGCAAATCTTTGGCCATAGGCTGCTGGGTAGCGATTAACTTAATACAACGGTCTTCAATAGCCAGCTCCAGATCATCGATATATTGGTCACCGTTGATCACCTTTTCCGCTACTCTTACGTCCTGCCGGGCCAGGGAACTGATAGCGTTGGCAATAGCTTCCTCTACCAAACTCCCCATGCGCAGGATTTCCTGCTGTAATTCCTTCAGTTCTTGATGAAAAGCCCGTCTTGAGGCCACCATGATTACACCCCCATATCTTTTTGACCACAAAGCTTATCCAAAACGACCGGTTATATAATCTTCCGTCCTCTGGTCCTCCGGTTTGGTAAAAATGGTTTCCGTAAGACCGTACTCTACCAGTTCGCCGCTGAGGAAAAATGCCGTTCGGTCGGATACGCGGGCCGCCTGCTGCATGTTATGGGTAACAATAACAATGGTATAGTTGTTTTTCAACTCCCTCAACAATTCTTCGATCTTCATCGTGGAAACCGGGTCCAGGGCAGAAGTCGGCTCGTCCATCAGCAAGATCTCCGGTTCCACAGCCAGTACCCGGGCAATGCACAACCTCTGCTGCTGCCCGCCCGACAGCCCAAGCGCCGGCGCGTAAAGCCGGTCCTTCACTTCTTCCCAGAGGGCGGCCTGCTTTAAGCTCCTTTCAACGATTTCATCCAGCTTCCTTTTATCGCGAAGGCCGTGAATCCGCGGGCCGTAAGCTATATTGTCATAGATAGATTTAGGAAAAGGATTCGGCCTCTGGAAAACCATACCCACTTTTTTTCTGAGGTTAACCACATCGGTTCCTTTGCTGTATATGTCTTCACCGTCAATCATTACCTTCCCCTCAACGCGGGTTCCCTCAATCAAATCGTTCATCCGGTTGAGTACCCGCAAGAAGCTGGATTTTCCGCAACCGGAAGGCCCGATGAGGGCCGTTATCTCATGCTGCTTGATATTTACAGTTATATTCTTTAAAGCTTGAAAATCGCGATAATATAAATTCAGATTTTCAACCACTACCTTATCCATGCCCCTCTCCTTCCCGGCCAAAGTTAAGCTCATATACTTGTGTTTTTAAACTTCCGGCGAAAATGAGTTCTTAAAATAACTGCCACCAGGTTAAGGGTAAAAATTAAAGTCAACAATACCAGGGCCGTTCCATAGGCCAAAGGTCTCACCTGTTCCACAGCATGGTGCTGAGTGGAAAGAATGTACAGGTGATAGGGTAAGGCCATGAACTGGCTGAACAGCGAATCCGGCAGACGCGGCAAGAAAAAAGCTACCCCTGTAAAGAGAATAGGTGCTGTTTCCCCTGCCGCCCGGGCCAGTCCCAGGATAACACCGGTCAGCATCCCCGGAAGCGCTAGAGGCAACACATTGGTGCGAATCGCCTGCCAGCGGGTGGCGCCCAGGGCTAATGCCCCTTCCCGGTAAGACTGGGGTACGGCTTTAAGAGCTTCCTCACTGGAAGTAATAATAACGGGTAAAGTTAATAATCCCAGAGTAAGTCCCGCCGACAAAATAGAAGTTCCCAAACGCATAATCTGTACAAACAGGGCTACTCCGAAAAGCCCGTAGACTATAGAAGGGACTCCTGCCAAATTACGGATGGACATGCGGATCAAGCGGGTAAGTCTTCCCTGCCGGGCATACTCGTGCAGGTATATGGCGGCAAAAATTCCTAAAGGTACGGCAAATATGGCCGTAACCATGGTGACGTAAAAAGTACCTACTATAGCCGGCAATATGCCTCCTTCCGTCATCCCCTTGCGGGGTGGGGTGGTCAGAAACTCCCAACTGATGGCGCCTATTCCTTTGCAGGTTAAATCGTAGAATATCACACCCATGAAAAGCAGGACCATCCAAGCCGCCAGTTGCAGGAGGAGAAACCCTGTCTTTTCCCAGAGCCGGGGGTTCAACGCCGCGTCACCTCCTGATGCCGGTGAAGAATAACATCGGCCGCAAGGTTAACCACGAAAGTCATCAAAAACAATACCAGGCCCACGGCAAAGAGAGCATAGTAATGGGTGGTGTTATAGGGCACTTCGCCGAGTTCAATGGCAATAGTGGCCGTCATAGTACGTACCGAATCCAGAAACGAGCCTGGCATAGCCGGAGCGTTGCCGGTAGCCATCAGCACAGTCATCGTTTCCCCAATGGCTCTTCCCATCCCCAGCATTACGGAGGCTACTATACCCGACGAAGCTGCCGGAAGCACCACATGGATCAACGTCTGCCAGCGGTTGGCGCCCATGGCCAATGAAGCCCGCCGGTACTCATCCGGAACGGCTGAAATGGCGTCTTCCGAAAGGGAAATGACAGTAGGCAGGGCCATAATGCCCAGCAATATGGAACCGTTCAACGCATTTAAGCCGTTGGTGGTCCCCGTTAGCTTGGCCAAAAAAGGACCCAGCACAACAATGCCAAAAAAGCCGATAACCACGGAGGGCACACCGGCCAAAATTTCAATGGCAGGCTTAAGAATCTCTCGGGTTCTTTCCCCGGCCACTTCTGCTAAATACGCTGCCGTAGCTATCCCGAAGGGAACCGAAATGAGCAATGACCCGCCCGTGACCATTAGGGTACTTACCATCATGGCAAGGATCCCATAAGCAGGTTTTTCGTAAGAAGTCGGGTTCCATTCGGTGCCGGTGATAAACTCTAGAAACTCGATTTCCCGAAAGGCAGGAATACTGTTGCGTAAAAGAAGAACGAAGATACCGACCAAAATGAAGATTACCGTAATCCCGTTGAGCAGGAAAAACCAGCGGGCAAATTCCTCCTGAAATCGCTTCACTTTCCCCCTCCTTGCTCCAGCGCATGGAGTAAACGGTTAGGCAGGCACTATTATTCCCGCTTGCTCCGGAAATCCGCGCAGGCCAAACTAGGGCTCGATCTCGGTCTCCGGCGGGCTTCCCGGCAAATTCGCCATCCTTGGCTCAGTTGCCGGCCTCGCGCGTCCTGCGCTCGGGCCCGCCTCCGGCCTCGCTCTCACCAAGTTTGGCACCTGCTCAATTTAAGTTGTCAAGTTTCAAGTTGGTTTCAAGTTGGTTTCAAGTTGTTTCAAGTTGTCAAGTTGGGGACGGTTCTTGACTTGAATGAGTTGGCTTTGATTCTCGAGACTCAGCATAAGCTAACCGATCGTTAATACTCATTGTAAGGGCTGATTGCCGGGCAAGGCACCATCCCCCAGCTTAATTTTAATTTAGACTCGCCTCGTTTAACTTAGCATATTCCGGGTTTACCGGGTAAAATCCTTCTTCTACCGCTATCTGCTGTCCTTCCTCGCTCAGTTCATACTTGATGAATTCCAGCACCGCGCCTTCCGGCTTGCCGTTGACATACTGGTACAGCGGCCTGGCCAGGGGGTAAGACCCGTTCTTCACATTTTCAGGGTCAAGAGGTGTCGCCGGAGGAGAATTTTCATCTTTCGCCACCTTTATGACCTTAATGCCTTCTACCTGTTTGCCTTCCGGACCAACCACATAGCCGACTCCCACATAACCAATTCCGGCAGGGTCGTTCTTAACGCTTTCCACGATCTGGGCGTTTCCGTTCATCCTTTTAACTTTCGGAGAAAAATCCCCTTTTAGAACGTGGTCGCGGAAGTAAACGAAAGTTCCGGAGTTACTCTGGCGCCCGTACATGCTGATTTCCATGTCCGGCCCGCCAACTTCTTTCCAGTTGGTAATCTCCCCGCGGAAAATCTTACCGATTTGTTCTACCGTAAGGGCTTCCACCGGATTATCGGCATGGATTATAACCGAAAGCCCGTCCATGGCTATCGCCACCGCTACCGGTTCTACCCCATTGGCTTTTGCCTGCTCTATTTCTTCATCCTTAATCGCCCGAGATGAGTTGGCAATATCTACTTCACCCTTAATCAAAGCTGCAATCCCCGTTCCGGAACCTCCACCGGTGACGGCTATATCTATCTCAGGATGCTTGTCCATGTAACTTTCCGCCAGCCGTTGAACTAGGTTAACCTCTGTGTCTGAACCTTTGATCTGGATAAAGCTCGTTTCTGCACTTTCACCGGTATTCTTGGCACAGCCGGTAAGCAGAAAGGCCATAGCTAGCAACAAAATCCCACTCCATAAAACCGCCTTTTTCAAATTAATTCTCCTCCTTTGTCGAATTTCCTGGAATTCCGCGGAACCCCTCACCTAATAGAAGATTAACACAATTCCGTTAATCCCGAGTTATGCTAATGTTAAGAGTTTGTTAAGATTTATTTATTCCGGAACAAGCGGTGATAACAGAAATCAAGAAATCCTGCTACACAGCGGATACACCCCGGTACCAGTTGGGAGGCGGCCCGCGAGAAATATTTTTTATACTGGGGAAAGCGTTCTCGATCCAGGTATTTTTCAAACCAGGAAAGAGAAGTATGAGCACCTATCTCCACCCAGTGGTAAGGGGTCTGGCTGTTTATCCGGTGGGGGCCATAGTCAGCGTAACTGGTATCCCGGAAGATCAGTTCCCACCGGTAATACCCGCCCCGCAATACCCGGAAATCCTCCCCGTGCTCGTAAACCCATTCCTCAAACTCGCCATGTCCTCTTCCTGCCGTGAGTGCCGCATGGTAAGGTACCCAGCTGTCCTGTATAACATGGACGGCCCGTCCTATCTGATAAACTGCCAGGTGGTTTAACCCCTTTCTCCACTGGCGTATGGCCCGCTCCACCCTGGCTTCCACAGCATTTCCCGCGCTGTACCTGCAATCAAAATACCCGGTATGGCGCCACGGGTGGTGAAAGTGCAACCAGTGATAAACATATCCCCAGCTACCAGGCAGGTCGGCATCTATGGTCCCCTTCTGCAGAATTTCTGTATAGTTCATCCCGGTAGTTTCATTTTTTTCGCGGTAGAAATCATAACTTTCCCGGCCATCATTGCCCAGGGTTTCTACCGCCCAACGCACAACATCGGCGTGATACCGGTATTTCCACTTAATATCAACCGGGCGGCGGTATTTCAACAGGAAGTTCATTTTCTTCCCTCACTTCCCCTGGTCTACTGCATAAACTATGCTTCTTAAAACCTAGAGGTTCAAAAGGGAGAACATAAAAAAACACACCCTCACCGGGTGTGTGCCCAAAGCGTAGGTTAAGCAGGCCTTCAATACTCCGTACCGCAGGGGTGCAGAGAATACTTTGAAGCAGGATTGAAACGAAAATATTGTACATTCAAGTTCATTCAAGTTCAGAACCGTCCCCAAACTTGACACCTAGGTTTATCCGTGCTGAGCGTCGGGTAGGGTGAACCAAAAGCTAGAACCTTTTCCCATCTCGCTTTCCGCGCCGACCTTACCCCCATGCGCTTCAACTATATGTTTCACAATAGCCAGCCCCAGGCCGGTTCCCCCCTGTTTTCGACTGCGCGCTTTATCCACGCGGTAAAACCTTTCAAAAACCCTGGGGAGGTCCTGAGGTGATATTCCGGTTCCCGTATCTCGAACGGTAACTTTCACCTCTTTCCCCAGCCGCTCTCCGCTAACGATAATTGCTCCTCCTTCAGGAGTATATTTCACGGCATTGTCGATCAGATTACTCAACACCTGTTGCAGAGCATCCATATCGGCCATAACCTGCAACGTTTCCGGAATCTCAATTTTGATTTCAAGCTTTTTGCGTTCAATATAAGGCTGCATGTAAGCCAGCGTTTTTTCCACCACTTCACCCAAACGACATGCCTTCTTTCTAACCGGAACCTTTCCCGATTCTATTAGCGACAGTTCCAAAAGATCCTCAATTAACCTGGCCAGGCGGGAGGCCTCCTTGTCAATAATGGTTACAAATCTGCGTGCTGTTTCCGGTTCCTCCAGGGCTCCGTCCAACAGCGTTTCTGTGAACCCCTTAATGGAGGTAACAGGCGTACGCAACTCGTGGGACACGTTGGCTACAAACTCGCTTTTTACCTGCTCCACCCTGCGCAACTCGGAGATATCATGGAATACCGCCACTACCCCCAGGAGTTGTCGTTGTTCACCCTCGACCGGCGCCAGATTTACTTCCAGGACCTGCTTCTTCGGGTAAACCAGGGTAAACTCATAGGTAATTGCGCTCCTCTTCTCCATAACTTCATTTACTTTTTCATTCAATCCGTAGTTCCTGAAGACCGCCAGGTTATGCTTTCCCCTGCTGTCTTCCTCACTTACCCGGAGCATTTTTTCCGCCGCGGGATTCATAAGCTGGATTCTACCCTCCGGGTCTAAAAACACCACCCCGCTACTCATATGGCTCAAAACAGTTTCCAGTCTATTCCGGCTTTCTGAAATTTCTTCCACTTTTTCCTTTAAACTGCGGGCCATAAAATTTATCGTCTGGGCCAATTGACCAATCTCATCTTGACTCCGGTAATATACTTTCTGTTGAAAATTACCTCGGGCTATCTTCAGAGCGGCATTGTTAATTTCCTCTACCGGCCGGGACAGAGAACGGCCGATCTGTACGCTTAAAGTAAAAACAACCAGAGTGGCAAAAACAATGCCGCCGATAACTATTCGCCTGAACCGCCCTAACATAGCCTGGACTTCGGTAAGGGGAACGGAAACGCGCACCGACCCTATTATCTCCCCGTCCCTTTCCACCGGCACCGCTACATATATCATTTTCGTTTTCAAAGTGCGGCTGTAACGGGTGACAGTTCCCATGTTCCCCCGGAGCGCCTCCTGTATTTCCGGCCGGTCGGCATGGTTCTCCATAGCGGAAGGGTTTTCCCAGGAATCCCCAATCACCAAACCATCGGCGGCAACGACGGTAATACGGGAATCGATAGAACGGCCCAGTCGGTCTACCTCCCGCCCGACCGCTTGGTATTCATTCCGGGCCAACTCCGGGCCTACCACTTCTCTGATCAGCTTGGCCTCGGCCAACAGCTTATCCTGCAGGGAAGTCGTCGCCCGCCGCTCCAGCGGTCCCAGCACGGAAAAGCCCACCGCCGTAGTAGCCAAAACGGTGACTATAAGGTAAGTTAAGGTGAGTTTCCAGCGAATACTTTTCAGCATTCTAACGGCTCCTCAAACTTGTATCCCACCCCGCGCACCGTCAAGATGTAACGGGGTTGACTGGGGTTTTCCTCAATTTTCTGCCGCAGATGACGAATATGCACATCGATAGTGCGGGTTTCTCCGGGATAATCATAACCCCACACTTTTTCCAACAACTCTTCCCGGCTGAATACCCGCCCGGGATTACGCGCCAGGAGCTCCAGCAGCTCAAATTCTTTGAGGGTCAGGTTGACCGGAATACCTTTTACGGTCACCCGGTGCTTTTCCGGCTCCAGTTCCAGGTAGCCTACCTTGAGCTGACGTGTCTCCTTGTTTGTCCAATTGCTCCTTCGTAAGATCGCTTTTACCCGAGCCACCAGTTCCCTAGGACTAAAAGGTTTGGTAAGGTAGTCGTCAGCCCCTATTTCCAGTCCCAACACTCGGTCAATCTCTTCTTTGCGCGCCGTCAGCATGAGAATAGGAATATTCAGCCGCGCCCGCAACCTCCGGCAGACTTCGAACCCATCCAACTCAGGAAGCATTACGTCGAGCACTATCAAGTCCGGCTTGCATTCCAACGCCTTCTCCAGAGCTTCCCTTCCATCATAAGCTTTCAGCACTTGATAACCTGCACTTTCTAAGTTGAAAGAAACCAGTTCCACAATATTTTCTTCGTCATCCACTACCAGCACAGTTTCACCCATGAAAATCCTCCTGCCTTAAGTTAATAATTGACTATCTTAAATATAACACAGAAATGAATAAGGAGAGAACGAATAATTTGTATTAATAAACAGTTATTTCCACTAATACCACTCTTAATTTTACGCATACTACCATATGGAAACGTACCCAACCAAAAATCCTACATAGAAGGAGGTGAAAACTGTGGACCAAATTCGTCAACTACAGCAACAACTGGCCCAGTTCCAGCAGCAGCTGAATTCTATTACCCAGTTGGCCAACCAGCTGCAACGCTCTGAACAAAGCAACCAGGCCCAACTTCAAAGACTGCAACAGGCCGAATCCAGTGCTACTCAACAACTACAGCGTCTGGCTCAAATGTGCACCCAAATAGGCCAGCAAATGCAGCAAATGAACAACCTGGTACAGCAAATCTCTACCACCGTCGCTATGACTCAAGCTCAGAAACAACAACAGCAATGGGCACAACCGGCTCAGCCCATGCAGACCGGTTTCCAGGCCCAACCTTTCCAGGCCCAACAATTCGGCCAGCAGTTCCAGGCCCAACCTCTCGCACAACAAACAGGGCTACAGGCTCAATATGACCGTCCGGGATGGGCCGAAAGAGTCGGCCCGCAGATTGAGCCCCAGCAAGCTGCCCAGGCTACCGGTCAGCAGATGGGTATGCAGGCCCAGGGAGCTTTTTATGACAGACCAGGATACGCCGATAAAATTGCCCAGCCTCAGCAGCAACAGCAGTACCAGCAATAGCCACCAGAAATACCGAAGCGCACCTTCAAGGTGCGCTTTTCACTATTCTTGCTTCACAGCCGGCAGTTCAAAAACTTCCTCTTTCCCGTCAGGATAAATACAGCGCCACCTGGTCTGTCCGGCCAAAGCCCGGGCTTTCAGCCGGGCTCCCCGTCCTCCCAGCGAAACCGGCAGGTACATAGCCAGAGCTTCCCTTGGGCATACCTTGATGCAGGCGGCACAATCCCAACACCGCCGCGGGTCTCTCAGGCGTATCCCATTTTCCCCCCGATACAGCAAGTCACCCGGGCATACCCGCATGCACGGAGGTTCCGAAGCTCCAGGACAGCCGTTACATAAAGCCAAGTTTACGTCCACCGGCATACGCCTTCCCCCCTACCGGTCTTTCCAGCATATTAAACCTTTCCTCTTCCGCATCATATATTGAATTTACAAAAACCAGCCAGCGCCGGTCATCCCGAAAGGGATAATCCCAGCGGACTTGATAACAGGGCCAGCGCGTCTCCCGGCGGTACAAAAGATGCTCTATCACCGCCGCGGCCAAATCCAGTTTGTCCCTGACCTCCCATACCCTCATCAGGTCATGGCTATCCTCTGCGGACATTTCTGTTACCTGTTTTTTCAGTTCAGCCACCTTCTCCCGGGCGGTCGCAAGCAGTTTTTCACTGGTCCCGTAACCCCTGCCGATACCCCCAGCGTAGTAGTCCATAACTTCCTGCAGCGCCGTCTCCAACTCAACAGCAGAAACTCCTTGGTTCTTTTTAAAAGGGGCATATATCTCCTCTAATTTGCTCCGGACCAATTCTTCGGGTATATCCGGCGGCCCACCCCGATTTAAAGAATGGGCTGCATCGCTGCCGGCTATATGACCTTCTACCATAGACCCGCTGGCATATTTTTTAGGTGCGCCACCGGCAGCATCTCCTGCTGCGTAGAGACCGGGTAAAGTGGTCCGCCTGCGTTCATCCACCCAGTAACCCGCCAGACCGTGCCCCCCTACAATATAAGGTTCAGTACCGCTCACCTCCAACGGCGCTTCCTGGGGCTCTGTCCCCCGGTTAGCCCAATACAACACCATGGCCGGGGTCATGTTTAGATAAGCTTCTTTCAACTTCCGGCTCTGCCCCGGTGACAGAACCCGAGTATCCAGAAAGCAGGGCCCCCTGCCTCCCTGAATTTCTTCCATGGTGGCCCAAAGTCGCATCGCCGTCGTACACCCCTTCAGCGGCTCCAAATATTTTTCACCCCGGCTGTTGACCTGAGGGATGGGCAGTCCCTGCGCTACTGTTCCCGTCGGAGCTAGAGTATCTTTCACCCGTAGGGCAATAAACCGTGCCTCCAAACTGGTCATTTCCGCCCCCGCCCTAATCCCCATGGCATAGCCCGTACCTGTATTAAAAGGAGAGTACCATGTCCGGTGGGGAGCACTTAAGGGATGGCAGGGAAGATAAATTCCCGCCGCTCCTCCCGTAGTGCAGATTACCTTCTGCGCCGCTACTACATAAAAGTCCCCGGTACGAACGTTAAAACCAAACGCCCCCATCACCCGACCATCCATGACGATATAGTCGGTGGCCACCGTCCGGTTCAATACCAGGGCCCCCGACCGGGCCACTGCCCGGGCAAGAAGCGGTTTTATCCTTTCCCCGTATACATGGATGCTACGGCGACCCCGGGCGAGGTAATTACCATGTTCATCCCTTGGTATAGGAAGCCCCCACTTTTCCAACTTTTTTACTATATCCTTCAACCTCACCGCCATGCTCAATACCAGGTCATCCCGTACTACGCCATAGCTCTCCCGCCGGACATATTCGAGAAAACTTTCCGGGGTTTCTCCAGGATTAAGATAGGCGTTCAAGGCGTTTATCCCCGCCGCCAGACAGCCGCTCCTTTCGATATGGGCTTTTTCCATAACTACCACCCGGCAGTCCGGGTTTGTTTCCCAGGCCGCCACAGCAGCCATACAACCGGCAGTTCCTCCGCCAATTATCAGGATGTCCGCGGTTATCCTTTCTACTTTCACCTGCCCTCTTTTCAACCGTTCCGTCCCTCCTGTATCCTGTCGGCGGGCTCCAGATAGCCATGTTCCTCCAGATAGCTTATTATCAAAACGGCGCTTTCTTCCGGTTCCTGCCGGTCTGTTTCTACCACGATCTCGGGATTTAAGGGCTCTTCGTAGGGATCAGATATACCGGTAAATTGTTGGATTTCTCCCTTCAGGGCTTTTTGATACAACCCTTTTACATCTCGCCGGATACACTCTTCGAGAGGGCACTTGACGAACACCTCTACGAAGTCCCCGTTGGCTTCCCGGACCTTTTCTCTGGTTTCCCGGTACGGAGAAATCGCCGCCGCAATGGCTATCACCCCGTTACGGGCCAGCAGCCGGGCTACATATCCAATTCTAAGAATATTGGTATCCCGGTCTTCTTTGCTGAAACCCAGCCCCTTGCTTAGATTTTCCCTCACCTCATCACCGTCGAGAATTTCCACCTTCCTTCCCCTTCGCCTCAGTTCCTCCGCCACCAAGTGGGCCAGCGTTGACTTCCCAGCCCCCGAAAGGCCGGTAAACCACAAAGTAAAACCCTTTGCTTCCTGCACTTTTTTTAACCCCCTCGTATAATTTGATTTAGAAGTTATCATGGAACCTCTATAAGGTTCTTGATAACCGGGTGTGCCTTTG
>NZ_BDGJ01000163.1 GCF_002207765.1 Calderihabitans maritimus | reverse complement strand
TACTACAAGAAGCAGCTAGCGAGCGGAGCAGTAATCTACGTGCATTTACTTGACGAGATACTGGGGTTAAACAAGAGGAGCGCATTATCTCCACGGCTTATAGAACTAGGGGTAGCGCTGGCAGCAGAGATGTCCTATCGCAAGGCCCAAGAAGCCCTAGAAGAAACATTAGGTGTAAGGATAA
>NZ_BDGJ01000162.1 GCF_002207765.1 Calderihabitans maritimus | reverse complement strand
TTGGCGCGGTCCAGCTACAAATGGAAGACGATCTACAAAAAACGTACGGCTGTGGAAAGAGTGAATGCACGTTTGGATGAAGCCTTTGGGTTTGAGAAGTACTTTATTCGGGGTTTGCAAAAAATGAAATTACGCTGCGCGCTGGCCCTGATAGTGATGCTAGCGCTGGCGGTG
>NZ_BDGJ01000161.1 GCF_002207765.1 Calderihabitans maritimus | reverse complement strand
CCTTTGGCGCGGTCCAGCTACAAATGGAAGACGATCTACAAAAAACGTACGGCTGTGGAAAGAGTGAATGCACGCCTGGATGAAGCCTTTGGGTTTGAGAAGCACTTTATTCGGGGTTTGCAAAAAATGAAGTTACGCTGTGCGCTGGCCCTAACAGTGATGCTAGCGCTGGCGGTGGGGCGAATACGGGAAAACGCAGGATGAATTTGCGCAGCCTGGTCAAAGTGGCTTGACCGGTTATCAACTAAAAAACGAAAGCTGAAAAAAGAAGAACAACAAAAATAGGGATAGGTATGTCCTTTTTGGTCCTATGGAAAACAGTGACAATTAAACTATTATCAGGTTAATCTCCCGCCCTATTAGGACTCCATTGCTTCGAACCGTTGCCAATCTTATCTTGCCAGACGCCCAAAATGTTTTACAAAGCAAATAGCTTATATTTCCATTAGGTATTGACTATTTATAATTACCAAAGTATAATTAAAAAAGACTATAAATTGTCGACAATCAACAATCAACAATCAATAATCAATAATCAATAAATAAATAATAATAAACAAATGGAGGAGCTAATGGAAAAAGATACATTAATAAATATTGGTACATGTATAAATATAGAGGATAAACAAAAAAACGAAATATTGGATACTAAGCCTTTAGCTGCGAGAATTACTGATTATTTACAAACTGAGATTATTAACAATAACTTGAAACCTGGGGAACAACTAAAAGAAACCGAGTTAGCTAAATTATTTGGAACTAGTAGGGCGCCAATTAGGGAAGCGTTTCGTATGCTTGAACGTAATGGGTTTGTAGAAGTGGTTCCCCGAAAAGGCGCTTTTGTTCGTCGATATACAACCAAAGAAATTGAAGACATATATAAAGTCCGCTGTGCTCTGGAAATATTGGCTTTAGAAATTGCTTTATCAAGATTATGTAACGAAGATTTTATAAAGTTGGAAAAATTGATATCTAATATGGCTGAAGCAATGAATAAGGGAGATGTCAAAACTTATTTCAAATATAATGTCTTATTTCATCGGAACTTTTTTCACATTGCTGATAACCCTGTTTTGAATGAAATTTTTGAAAGATTAAGTAATCCATTATTAGGGCTTAGACTGAAGTCTTTATCGCTTCCCGAAAGTTTGAAAGAATCCTACATGGAACATATAAACATATTCAATGCTATTCGAGAAAGAAATGTCGAGCTAGCTAAAAAATATTTGGAGGCACATATAGTTAGGGCTATGAAAAAATTGAAGCAATGTGTGGCGGAGAATTGTAAGTAAAACTTTTGAAAAACCAAATTTATTTATGTTAATCTGTACAGTTAATTATTTAAATTTTTTATATAAATAAACAAAAAGGAGAGGATCCAATTGAATTTCATGGAACTTGTTAAGTACGCTCGCGTTCCTATCGAGCTAAATGCGGAACCCGGTGATGAAATTTTGATCCTAGCGGATTCGCGAACTGAACCATTAGTTTACGAAGCCATTGCCGCCGCAGCATTTGATTTAGGAGCTCATCCAACCGTTGCTATAATAATTGCTAGAGCGGCTCATGGTCATGAACCAACGTTCATTGCCAAAGGAGCCATACTAAACGCTGACTTAATCCTTAGTATAGCTTCGACTTCTATGACCCATACAAATGCCATTCGTGCTGCCTTAGCTAAAGGGAAAAAATATGTTGCAATGCCTGGAGTTAGCGCTGATATGTTGTGTAATGGTGCAGCTACTGCAGATTATTCTGAGGTATACCGGAATACTAAACGAATTGCAAAGATATTGACGGCGGGGAAAATGGCTAAAATTGTTTCTCCAAATGGGACAAATATTACTTTGAATATCGAGGGACGTTCTGGTTTTACTTTGGCAGGAAAATTCGAACCCGGTAGTATTGCATGTTTTCCAGACGGAGAAGCTCCTGTAGCTCCAGTTGAAGGTGCCGCGGAGGGAACTTTAGTATTTGATGTTTCCATGCATGGTATCGGGTATTTGAAGTCTCCCATCTATCTTGAAGTAAAAGGCGGACGTGTCACCCAAATTGAGGGAGGGCAGGAGGCGAATAGATTAAGAGAAATCCTTGAAAGAAATGGCGATGAAAATGCTTATAATCTGGGCGAATTTGCCATTGGCACTAATCCCAAAGCCAGGATTATCGGCAACGTTTCTGAAGATAAGAAGCGGGCAGGAATGATTCATGTGGCTCTGGGCGATAACATTACTTTAGGGGGTAATAATCATTCCCGGATTCATATGGATGGTCTGATTTCCGGAGCTACGGTGGCTATAGACGGTGTTGAAATCGTTAGAGACGGCCAATTGATTGAGGAGGTCTTGGTTGGTGAATAGTTTAGCTCGCTTTCTTATACCTACGGAGATATTATATGGTCCGGGTGCAAGCGATAATTTGGGGGAAAGAGTCCGACAGTTGGGTAGTACGGCGCTTGTAGTTACAGACCGTGGGGTTGTCCGGGCAGGAGTTGTTGAAAAGATTGAGAAGAGCCTAGTAGCTTCTGGTGTTAAAATTAAGCGTTTCGAAGGAGTTAAACCTAATCCCGATATTGAAATCGTGGATAGAGCTTTCCAGATAGCTCGTACACAAGATACCGAAGTGCTGATTGGTATCGGTGGAGGCAGTTCAATTGATGTGGCCAAAGCAGTAGGTTTGCTGTTGGCAAATGGGGGAGCCTCCATTAGCGAATATGTGGCCGGGAAGTCGATCCGAAATCCTAATCCGCCTTTGATTGCCGTGCCAACAACCTGTGGAACGGGTAGCGAAGTAACCACTTCTACGGTAGTACTTGATCCTGTACGGAAACATAAAGTGAGCCTGCGACAAGGTACTTTCCTCTGTCCTACGTTGGCGGTGATCGATCCCCATCTGCTTACAACTTTACCTTCTCAGGTGGTAGCTTCCACCGGAATGGATGCCCTTACCCATGCTATTGAATCGTACCTTTCGTTGGCTGCGTCACCTATAACCGAAGGCTGTGCTCTTTATGCTATTGAATTAATTGGTCGATATCTTCGTCCTGCGACGTCTAACCCATCCAACTTAAAAGCAATCGGTTCGATGGCGATAGCTAGTACTATTGCTGGCATGTCTTTTGGTCAAGCTTCAACTACATTAGTTCACGGAATGGCTCATGCTCTCGGAGGGTATGTTGATTTACCTCACGGGCTGGCCACTGCGGTTCTTTTACCCCATGTTATGGAATTTAATCTACCCGCTGATCCCGAGAAATTTGCGAGGGTCGCGCAAGCATTAGGACAACACGTTGAAGGGTTAACCACCATCGAAGCTGCGCGCCTATCCGTAAAAGCGGTTAGGGAGCTAATGAGCGATGTGGGCATTTCGGAAACTTTGGAAACTGTCGAAGTAAAGCGGGAAGATATTATCCTTATGAGTAAAGCGGCAGCAGCAGAAAAACGTTTAGCTAATAACCCTCGCCGTGTAAATGAAGAAGATATTTTAAAAATTTTCGAGCAGGTGTTTTGTCATGAGTCAAATTGAGACGGTTAGAGTTGTTTTATACGAACCCTTTAAGAGTGTAGCTGGCAAATCTCTGGTGGAAATAACAGTGCAGGGCAAGATAACGGTTGCGCAGGTTATTGTCGAGGTCCTCAAGGAACATCCATTATTGGGCAAAGTTTTTTCAGGTTCCGACCAAGAAAAACTTTCGGATGTGGCACTGCTAGTAGTAGATGGTAAAGTAGCAGATCAAGAAACGGAGATTTTACCAGGACAACAGCTAATGATCTTACCTCCTCTGTCAGGCGGATAGTATTTAACAGATAAGATTTTAGTAGGGTAACAACCTGTGATTTTATTCCCCTGGGTTAGGTGGGGTTTGCGGAGGGTGAGAGATGAACTTACCGGGTGGGTATATGGGATTATTTTTAAGGGTAGATTTGACTTCCCGTAAAATAGAGTATCATAGCTTCAGTGAAGATATATTACGAGCATATATTGGTGGAGCAGGATTAGGGGCACGTATCCTATATAATGAGACCGGTCCTGATACAGAACCTTTAGGACCCGAGAACGTACTATTGTTTATGACTGGTCCTTTAGTAGGAACTAAGACTATTTGTTCAGGTCGTCACGCGGTGGTTGCAAAATCGCCTTTAACAAATGTGTGGGGGGAAGCCGATGCAGGCGGAACCTGGGGGGCCGTTCTCAAGCGTGCGGGGTTTGACGGCCTGATTATCCAGGGGACGGCTGACCGACCAGTTTATCTCTTCCTTTATGAAGGAAAGGTCCAAATTCGGGATGCGGAACATCTTTGGGGCTTAAATACATATGAAACTGACGAAGCTATTAAAGCTGAGACTACCCCTAAAGCAGTTATTGTAAGTATTGGTCCCGCAGGAGAAAAACTCTCATGTATCGCAGGAATTTTTAATGATGGTAAACATGCCCGAGCTGCAGGGCGATGCGGATTGGGAGCAGTGATGGGTTCAAAAAAATTAAAGGCGATTGCTGTTTTAGGAAACAAAAAAGTTCCGGTGGCCGATCCGGAACGATTAAATATCTCCAATAAAAAGTTAGCACCAAAAATTATGGAAAAGTTGAGGCGTTATCGCGATTATGGTACGGCGGGAGGAGTCTTAGGGGCTGCGGCCCTTGGCGATCTCCCAGTTAAGAATTGGACAGTAGGATCGTGGATGAAAGGTGCTGAAAAGATTTCTGGAGAAGTTATGACCGAAAAGATTTTAGTAGGGCGCTACCATTGTGCCTCATGTGTGGTTGGTTGCGGTAGGATAGTGAAAATAGATAAAGGTCCTTATCGAGGTGTAGATGGGGCTGGTCCGGAATATGAAACCCTTGCAGGGTTAGGATCGGTTTGCATGGTAGATAACCTTAATGCTATTGCATTAGCTAACCAACTTTGCAACCAGTACGGTATTGATACCATATCGACCGGACACGCTGTGGCCTTTGCTATTGAAGCTTATGAAAAGGGTTTGATTACTAAGGCTGATACTGGTGGAATGGAACTCCGCTGGGGAGATCCGGACGTGGTTATCGCTTTAGTACACCAGATTGGTAAGCGCGAGGGTATTGGTGAAATCTTGGCCGATGGAGTGAAACGGGCAGCTGAAAAAATTGGAGGTCTGGCCAGTGAGCTCGCACTAGAGGTCAAGGGTTTGGAACCGGCTTTTCATGATCCCCGGGCCTTAAGTAGCCTAGCGGTAGCTTATGCTACTCACCCGCGAGGAGCTTGCCATCGTGGAGGTTCCCATACCATGGAACGAACCGCCTTGCCAGAACTGGGCTACGATAAACCGTTAGACAGGTTTGTTTCTGAAGGAAAAGGAGCTTTGACTGCCGTTTTGCAGGATTATTATGGCTTATACAACTCGCTAAAGCTTTGTCAATTCATAGCCCCGGCTATTGCTCCTACTGATGTTTTGGAGTGGCTAAATGCAGTCACTGGATGGGAGATGGATTTAAAAGAATTTCTTGAAGCGGGGGAACGTCACACAAACTTAAAGCGTATGTACAATGTTAGATGCGGGATCAGCCGCAAAGATGACCGACTTCCCCTTCGACTTTTAACCCACAAGTTAGAAGACGGGGGAGCGGCCGGCATGGTTCCTCATTTAGGAACCATGCTAAGTGATTACTATCGATATCGAGGCTGGACTCAAGAAGGAATCCCAACACCAGACAAGCTGCGGCAACTGGGACTCTGCAGCGAGATTAACCATCTTCCCGGTAATATCAAGATTACAGCAACTAAAACCACTTCCCGCTAGGAATTCTAAAATGCTACTACCTAGTGCTCCCTGAAAACTTAGCCCAAAAGTCTTATGAAGAACAAAAATAGAGCTCTCCCTCATGCTTTTGGAGAGACTTTTAGGTCGGTTACCAAAACACTCCATGGGAAGGAACGCCTACGAAATATCTCGTCCCAAATGTTACAATTCCTGTATAGCTCCTAACCCTTCCGAATAATCATAGACGAGATTCGTGAAATCCGCTTTTCTTTGCTTTTTACGGCTCCTGATCCTCAAGGTAGTCCAAATCACATTTAGAAACGCTAATATCCATACCCGCTAGATTGTTTATGTCAGAGTTTATCTTCCTCGAATGATCAAGACAACAACAGTCACCACAAATGCGGGCTGTAGGGGATGATAAGAGTGCCCCCTGATAGACGTATGTATTGATTATGTTGATTATGGCAAAGGCATAGATGAAAGATCAAGCTTCACTGAAGCTTGATCTGATTTCCAAAAATCATGATACGTGGGGGTGATATGGGAAGAATTAATAAAGCTAGAATGAGGGGGTGATATTTACAAAAATCGACAGAATATTAGTTATTTTTAAATTATTAGGAAGCGAAGACTGAATATCAAAAGGAAGCAAGGAAGGATAAGAAACGTACGGGACAGGAAAAATCCGATTTTAAAAAGCTTCCCGTGTTTCCTACCCTCCGCTACCACAATTAATTGTAACAAAAGTTTAGGAAGAAGGTAAAGTCCTCTGTTCAGGCGATAGATAAGTGTGTATTAAATTTTTACAATTCGAGGTGATGGTTTTTGAGAATTGTAAAAGTTGATACCGAACTTTGTAATGGTTGTGGAGAGTGTGTCCAGCAGTGCCCAACTGAAGTTTTTGATATAGTCGACGGGAAGGCTAACGGTGCCAACACTGAAAACTGTATGGCCTGTAGACTATGTGAGACTGTTTGTCCAAATTATGCAATTCAGGTTCAGGAGTAACTGCAAAATGGATGTGGTTCGAACCAATATGGTGTTAAATTAATTGACTAAATCCTGATCCATTATTAGTTTGCTGAAAGGGGTGTAATTTCATGCCTACTGTTTATGATCCGATATGGATTGGTAAGGTGAAATTAAAAAATAGATTCGTACTGGCTCCTACCGTTAAGAACTTTGCTAATGAAGATGGAACGGTTAACACCCGCTACTTGCAACAATACGAATTGGAGGCTCAAGGGCCAGGATTAGTAACGGTTACCATGTCTTTTGTTGAACCGAGTGGCAAAGTTTTTACCCGCCAGTTAGGGGCTCATCATGATAACTGTATTCCCGGATTGGCTGATCTTGCGGAGCGAATTCATCGGGCTGGTGCTAAGTGTGCTCTTCAAATTTCGCACGGTGGAAATCTCTGCAGCGAATCGATCATCGGAGAAACTCCGGTAGGCCCCTCCGAGCGTCCCCAATGGCCGGGACAAAAGGTTCGAGCCTTAAAGACGGACGAAGTAGAAAAGATTATTGAGAGTTATGCCAAGGCTGCCTGGAGAGCGAAGGTAGCGGGATTCGATGCAGTAGACCTTCATGCTTGCCATGGCTCTATGATCCTTCAGTTTTTATCGCCTTTCCATAATAAGGGTAGAACGGATAAGTATGCTGTCCGGACTACTTTCCTTTACGAAACCGTTCAGGCCGTTCAAGATGCTTGTGGAGTAGACTTTCCTATCATTGTAAGAATTAGTGCTCATGAGTTCATGGAGGAGGATATGGGGGAACCTGGATTAACCATTGATGAAGTAGCTAACGAGATTGCACCGCAACTTGAAAGGCTAGGTGTAGCCTGCATTCACGTTTCTGCAGGCCGAATAGGTCATACAGAGGATCATTGCTTCCCGCCCCTTTATGAACCGCGGGGTGTTAACGTCCGTTTGGCTACCAAAGTAAAGGAAAAGGTGAACATACCGGTTATCACCGTCGGACGTCTACAAGATCCTAAGATCATCGAAAAAATTATCGAAGACGGAAAAGCCGATATGGTGGCTATGTGTCGCCCCATTATCGCAGATCCCCACTTGCCTAAAAAGATGATTGAAGGCCGGATTGAAGATATCCGCCAATGCATGGGTTGTAATTACTGCCTGCATCGATTGTTTCTCCAGTTGGGCGTCCAGTGCCCGATGAATCCTGAGTATAGCTGGGAATACGAATACCAACCGACGCCAGCGAAACAATCGAAAAAGGTGATGGTCGTAGGTGGAGGCGTGGCCGGATTGCAAACTGCCTACACGGCAGCTCAGCGGGGCCACCAAGTCACAATTTATGAAAAGACCAATCAACTTGGTGGACAGGTTAGATTAGCTTCATCGATACCCAGATTGTATACCAAAGAACTCTGGAACCTCCCCAAGTGGTTGATCCGACAGGTAGAAAAGCTAGGGGTAAATATTGAACTTGGCAAAGAGGTAACTCCAGAGCTAGTAGAGCAGGTCAACCCCGACGTAGTTGTAGTTGCTACCGGTGCCCAAGAAATACGATTAGAACTTCCCGGTCATGATAATGAGAAGGTAGTTTATCTTTGGGATTACCTTGAAGGTAAAGCCTCAGTTGGCGATAAGGTTGTGGTAATTGGAGGTAACGAAGGCGCTGAGGTTGCTGTATCTCTTGCACGGGAAGGCAAAACAGTTACCTTAGTAGAGGAAACTGAAAATATCGGTTGTGCTAAATATATTTATGATGGAGCTGCTCGGAGAAAACCCCTTTTGAGATTCCTGAGACAAGCCAATGTAAGAATCCTTACGAAGACACAGGTTAAAGAAATTAACTCTCAAGGCGTTAAGGTCCTTCAGTCGTGGCCGATGCCTAAAGAAGAAATTATTGAAGCAGATACAGTCATGATCGCTGTCGGTCGGAAATCTGAAGATTCTCTTTACCGAGCTCTTCAAGGTAAAGGTTTTGAGATTTACCAAATCGGTGATTGTGTAGAACCTAGGAGTATGGTTTCAGCTACCCATGAAGGAAATTGGGTTGGCAGACATATCTAGCCCATGTCTGGCAACAACTCAGATTTAGCTAAATTAATTGCCGGCATTTGCTTTACCTATATTTCGCTAGCCGCTGGTGTCAGCAAATGCCGGTTCCATTTTCTTTCTACAAACTTCGTAGGAACGTAAAAGTGCGGAAAGCATTTTCTTCAAATATGAGAAAATACGAAACCAAAACTTCCCATTATGTAATAATTGATTTATTTTTAGATGCTGTTGAAGGAGGCGAGACAGGTGGCAGTTAAGGAGTTATTTTTGCTTCCCTGTGGTTATTTAAAATTGGACCAGAGTATTCTGACCGCGGGAATAGGCATGGGCAAGATAGTGAATGTCCCGGTTTATAGCGCTTTAATTAATACTGATGATGGTGTGGTATTGGTAGATACCGGTTTGAATCCCGATGGTTTAACCAACCCTGAACGGGCATGGGGTTCTAGAGCTAAAGTAGTGCGGCCGATCCTCACTGAGGAAGACGATATTCGCAATCGGCTTGGCCAATTAGGATTTTCTATTAATGATGTGAAATTTGTTATTAATACACACTTACACTGGGATCATACCGGTGGTAACCGTTTCTTCAAAGATTGTCCCATCATTGTTCAGAAAGCAGAATATAGGTTTGCTCTTTACCCGGACAGCCATTTAAGTAGTTCATATATGGAAAATCATTTCAAGCACCCGCTTAATTATAAACTTATTGAGGGAGACCAAGAAATAGTTCCCGGAGTTTCAGTAATTACTTCTCCCGGGCATACTCCCGGACATCAGTCTGTGATAATTGATCTTCCAGAAACAGGAACCGTAATCCTGGCCGGAGATGCAATTTATTGCAATATGAACCTCGAAGAATCTATTCCTCCCGGCAATCGTTGGAGCGCTTCCCATGCTATGGAGAGCATTTATAAACTAAAATATTTTAGATCTAGGTTAGGTGGCCTAATGTTACCTGGCCATGAGCCTATCTTATGGAGTCAGGTTAAATCCAGTCCAGCCTCATATTGTTAAGTCAAGCCCACCCCTTTCTGGAAGGGTTGGGAGAAATGGGAGGTTAATAAATTTTTCAGAAACAGTGCACCGTTTTGGTGCTCTGTTTTTGCTTTTGGTGTTAACGGCCATGATAAGATACCCATAAATGGCCATAAAAAATCCACATAAACGGCCACGAAAAATCCCCACAAACGGTCACTGAAAAAGGAAAATAATACCCGCTCCCCTAAAATAATTAGCTGGCCAAAAATCTACCAAAAGGGAGCGGGTAAAAAGTGACAGAAGTGTGGGAAATCGTGAAAATACAAGAATGCAGAAAGGCCGGCCTCAGCAAAAAGGCTACAGCTACAGCGAAATCTCTGAAAAAATAGCAATCATTAATAGTATTAAGTTTCCCTTGCGAGAGGGAATATGGCGTTCGACGGCAAATTTCAATGTGAGGACACGCCATAAGGATGCAACTTGTCATGCTCGGGCACCAGGACAATCAGGTGAACTTCTTCGACCTAGAGATATTTTCCAGAATGATTCCCGCGGACCATCCTCTCGTCAAGATAAAGGAAAACGTAGACTTTTCCTTCGTCGCCGATGCGGTAAAACATCTCTACGATCCCGATAAGGGCCGGCGCAGCTTTCCCCCGGAGACCCTGTTCCGGATACTGTTTCTGGAGGTATGGGCCAATCTTTCGGACGTCCAGGTCTGCCGGGAGCTTCAGTATAACGTTTTGTATCGGTACTTCTGCAACATAGGATGGGACAATCCAGTACCTGATGATACAACGCTGGTTGTCTTCCGTAAGCGTCTGGGGCAGGAAACTTTTCAGGAGCTTTTCAGCCGACTGGTGGAACAGGCCCGAGAGAAGGGTTATCTGCGAGGCGAATGGGCGTTGATAGACGGTACCAAGGTTGTGGCTCATGTGGCTGCCAAGAACCCCCTTAGCCTGGCCCGGGAAGGTCGGAAGCATCTTCTAAAGGAACTTTCCAAGATAGATGCAGCGAAAGCAGAAGAACTCAAGTGAATACATAGATAAAGTTTTTTAAAGATTAAATTAAGATATTTTAAAAAAATTAAATGTATTTAATAAATTAATAAAATTAAGAAAATTAAAAAAGTTACGAAATTAAGTCTTGATCTATATTAAAATCTAGTTTATAATGACTGCAAAATATTGACAGAGGAGGTAGTAGAACGTGGAATTGGCAAATGAATTGGCTTATATGACGGTGGCTGAGCTGTCTACACGAATCAGGCGTCGCGAACTTTCTCCAGTTGAGGTTGTAGAGGCATTTATACATCGCATCGAGGAAAGAAATAAGAGTATAAACGCTTTCGTTTATTTTGGGTACGAAGATGCTCGTAGAAGGGCAAAAGATGCCGAGCGTGCCCTAATGTCTGGAGAGGAAATTGGCCTTCTCCATGGGGTACCAACGGCAATGAAAGACCTGTTTGACTTTTATCCTGGATGGGTATCCACCTTTGGCGGAATAAAAGCTTTCAAGGATTTTGTGCCAGATTTTTACTGCGTTTATGCAGAACGCATTGAAAAAGCCGGAGCAATTATCCTGGGAAAGACGAACAGCCCTGTTATGGGTTTTAGGGGAACTTGTGATAACTACTTATTTGGTCCAAGCCGTAATCCATTTGATGTATCTAAAAACACGGGGGGTTCATCTGGTGGAAGTGCAGCAGCAGTTGCCGATGGTCTAGTTCCCATTGCAGAAGGTACGGATGGCGGGGGCTCCATCCGAATTCCGGCTGCATGGTGTGGTTTATATGGATACAAGGCGTCTTTCGGCCGTATTCCTTTCGTTACACGACCTAACGCATTCGGGGGGAGCATGCCGTTTCTTTTCGAGGGAACCCTGACTCGAACGGTCGAGGACGCAGCGCTAGGCCTTAGCGTTTTGAGTGGATATGACCCTAGGGACCCATTCAGCGTGGATGAAGATGTTGATTTTATGGCAGCTCTCCGTCGGTCTATCAAGGGGTGGAAAATCGCCTATAGCCCTAATTTTGATGTATTCCCTGTAGATAACCGTGTATCTGAGGTTGTGGCTAATGCCGTTAAGGCGTTTGAAGAGGCGGGTGCTCATGTTGAAGAAGTGAAGATGGGAATTAAACGTAATCAACGGGAGTTAAGCGATGTATGGTGTAGGCTTATAATACCAATCAACATAGAGTTCTTTGAGAATTTTAAACAACAGGGGATTGATATTCTCAAGGACCATCGGGATGATCTCCCTCCTCAGTATATTGAATGGCTGGAGAAGGGTTACAGAATGACCATCCTTGACTTAATACGAGATCAGCAGATACGGACAGAAATTCATGATGCTATTCAGAATGTATTAGAAGATTATGATCTCATAATCACACCAACCGTAGCCTGTCCTCCTGTAGACAACGCTGACGATGGAAACACCGTAGGACCCACCCATATCAACGGCGAAGAAGTAGATCCTCTCATTGGATGGTGTCTCACATACTTTACCAATTTCTCGGGACACCCGTCGGCTTCTATCCCTGCCGGACTTATAGAAAACAAGTTACCCGTTGGAATGCAGATAATCGGAAAACGTTATGCCGATGCAGACGTTCTGGCCGCCAGTGCTACATTTGAAAGAATAAAGCCTTGGTACGATATCTATAAAATCTGTGAGAGTAGACCAATTTAAACCATCCCGACAGCAAGTCCATTAACTTCCCAGTTAGACTTGTTCAACACCCCCACTTAGCCCCTAACGGGGCTTAAAGTGGGGGTTTGCGGAATTCCCTGCAACGTTTTTGACCGCATGATAATAGATTACCACATAGGGCTTTCCTGTACTGCTGCTGATGCTTCTAGGGTAGTGAAGAACGCATTAAGAAAGCGAGGTCTATATAAAGGGGCCAAGATGCCTAAACTTCGTACAGATAATGGGCCCCAGTTCATCGCCGAGAAGTTCCAGGAAACCTGTGAAAAACTAGAAATTATCCATGAGCGTATACCTGTTAAAACCCCCAATTTAAATGCTCATATTGAGGCATTTCATTCTATCTTAGAGACTGAACGCTATAGCCGACATGAGTTTCAGAGCTTTATGGAGGCATATGCCGAGGTATCCAGGTATATAGAGTATTACAACCGGAAAAGGAAGCATGGTAGCCTGAGGCATATGAGTCCTGAGGAGTTCCACAAAGCATTTATGAGCAAATTAAAGTGGAATCTTTTGTGGCATAATCTCCATAATTAGGGGGCTAGCCCGTTCTGAAGTAAGTTATTATTATTGAAGTTAAAATTAAAATTATTAAAATAGGGGCAGGTTCTTCCACAACCTGTCCAACAAATATGCCCGCCCAGGGGACGGCTGAAGAGAACCGAAACCCTAAGATGGCCTATTTTGTGGGTCGGCTCTTTTTTCTGCTTGGCAGAAAAAATTTTTAATGTCAGTGAATATAACTCGCAAGTGGTTGGTGGAACGCGGTTTTCCCAGCGGAGGTCTGCTGTTTCTTCCCAGGGGATACAAGAAGAGGTTTGCAGCTAGCTATAGGATTGACCTGTTCTTTGAAGATGATCCGGTGGAAGCAACGGGACTGCAGGAAGCGGTTTCGCGGGTATATATGCTGGAATGGCCTTATAACAGAAACGTTAAAGGCCGTTATATATAAATGTTTGCCTCCTGGAAGGAGATTGAAGCCCATGTTGATTGCCTTTCCGGGCGCCGTATGGTACTATAACTCTTGAGGGGTGGAAAAAGCTGTAATCTGTTCTGTGAAGTACTTTCATTTTTTAAACTCCCAAAAGTTCTCAAGCATAAGCTTTTCGGGAGGAAGACCATGCCTATTCCGCTTTTTTCTCGGTACAGCCAAGGAGAAAATAGGGTAACCTCTACCATACTTACGAGATGGTTAGTCGGGGTAGTAGGGTGATGGAGAAATGAGGACTGGAGTGGACATAGTGAGAAGGGTTTGGATGGTAGTATTGAGTTTTATTGTAGTACTCCTGACACCATTTGTGATTCCGGCAACGATTATGAATCATGCCCAACTTTCTGAAGTGCGTTTGGGTATGCCGTTCCCGTTTGTCCAGCAGAGAGCTTCACTAACGCCCCTCGGGCATGAATTTCCATTTAAACTTAGGATCCTCAACCCACTGGAGAATCCGACGCGAATTCTTTCGGGCAACTTGATCTTAGATGTAATAATTGTCTATATCGGTTTATGGGCTGTTACGCAGGCAGTAAAGAAAGGGAACAGGTTTTTTAAGTCTTTAAGAAGGGTTTAGTGTCTCATGAAAATCACTAGGAGTTTGAGAGGAACAAGTATAAGGGTTATATTAAAGGTTTTGTAAAATCCATGCTAGAGGGTGATATCTGTGAAAAATTTAATTAAAAAAAATATTAGAAATGACGAACAATCTATCCTTGAGCGCTGCCGGGATCTTATTCGAGAAGTGGTTCCAGGAGCGACTGTAATTCTTTATGGCTCCCGTGCCCGTGGTGATGCCGATCCAGAATCGGATTATGATCTGCTCGTTCTTGTTAAAGGTTCGGTTGACTGGCGTTTAGAAGATCAAATACGAGAGAAACTTTACCCATTGGAACTGGAAACAGGAGCGGTCCTTTCTATCGTGGCTTTTAGCGAGAAAGACTGGAACTCTCCTCTTTACCAAGCCATGCCATTCAGCGAGAACGTACGACAGGAAGGGGTAGTCCTGTGAAGGATGAGATAAAAAAGCTGGTCAGTTATCGAATGGACCGTGCTAAGGAAGCCTTGCAAGAGGCTGACCTGCTTCTTTCAGCAGGACATGTTCTTACTTCCATTAATCGTCTGTATTATTCCTGTTTCTATGCAGTTTCCGCTTATCTCCTAACTAAAGGATATTCTTCGGCCAAACATTCCGGTGTTCGATCACTGTTTCATCAAAAGGTAGTGAAACCAGGTTTGGTCAGATCTTCGGCAGGAAGAATATATAACAGATTGTTTGATGCTCGTCAGAAGGCCGACTATGCTGACTTAGTAACGTTTGAGCCGGATGATGTTTCAATTTGGTTGGAAGAGGTTAAATCTTTGGTAAGCGAAATTGATAGGCTTATTGAGAAAGAAACTAAAACTTAAAATTGATAGCTTGTAGTTCCAGCATGAAGAGGTGGCCGCGCTTTTGCGCGGCTACTCTATTAATGCAGAATAAGAGAGGGATCCACAGGTACCCGCGAAGCCGGTACGCTTTGATATTATGTGCGCCCGGCATGGACGAAGGCTTACGGGTGAAAATCCCGAGCGACGAGGGTGGCAGTAGTCGTTAGCTTAAGGCAAGGGTGCCTGCGGCGACGCAGGATCCGAAGGAAGCCGGCGGCAAACCTCCGGCCCGACGTACAGGAACCACATTTGAGGCTAGCGGTAGTTGGATGAGTTTACATAACAAAGCGAAATCCTTGCCACCGAAGGCTGCCGAGAGTAAATGTGGCGGGTAGATGGATGGAAAGACAACGCCCTTACCCGGGGAGGCCTGCCGGATAAGCCAGGTAGAGCCGGCAACCCGTGTCGAGAGGCACGGCTGAACCGGCAGGAGTCAGCAGAGGGCATAGTACCCTGGGGGTTGTGAACTCCAGGGGAAGGCCCGAACATCAAGTCAGAGGTGAGACCGATGCGTTCGCGAGAAGGGCAAAGACAGCAGAAAACC
>NZ_BDGJ01000160.1 GCF_002207765.1 Calderihabitans maritimus | reverse complement strand
GGGCGGGACCTTTTTAACCAGACGGTTGACCTGGTGTTTTTTGATACCACCACCAGCTATTTTGAGGGTGAAGGGGCCAAGGAACTTAGCCAGTACGGTTATTCCCGGGACCACAGGCCTGACCGGGTACAGGTGGTTATCGGCCTCTTAATGAGACAGGACGGCATTCCGATTGCCCACGAGGTATT
>NZ_BDGJ01000159.1 GCF_002207765.1 Calderihabitans maritimus | reverse complement strand
GATCCCCCGGGCCATACTAGTACTGGATGCATCTGCAGGATATCGCGGCCGCAGAAGACCTAAGCTAGCGTTTAGAGTGCAATTTTGTCAGCAGCCATACTCTAAGCCCTGTTTTTAAGTACCCAGGAAGCCAGAATAGTCTTGAGAAGGGAGGAAATTGCTGGGCAGCATTATGAGCATTATCAACACTTTTTTTCATGGAGGAAGTAAGTACAGGCAAAGCCAGATGAATTACGTTTAGAGCTGTGGAGGTCATTAAGACCCTGAATAATTGCTTTGATGGACCCATGCTGCCACAAAAAAAGATATAGGGGGCTGCCTTTATCCATGACATATAGCCACATCGGAGACATTTAATGATGCAATTTGAGCCCTGTGCCGAAGCTCAGTAC
>NZ_BDGJ01000158.1 GCF_002207765.1 Calderihabitans maritimus | reverse complement strand
GCCATAGTTTCTTGCTTCTCTTTTAATGTTTTTTGTTCTTCTTCCTGCCCCTTTAATATCTGGTACATTTCATCCTGACGAGCCTTCATGCCTTCAAACTCTTGCTCAATACGGTCCAGCCTACCATTAATGTTGCTAACTTCGCCCTTCAGGCTCTTAATCTCCAACAATATCTCCTTCAAAATTCCTTCCTGCATTCACCTTACCCCTCCCCCTTTGGCACGTCCACTACCCTCATTTTACCATGTCCAAATGAGTGCAACAATAAAACTTTCCGGAACATTTCCCCCATTCAAGTCAAGAACCGTCCCGGCTTGAAAGGGCTTGAAAGAACCATCCCCAACATGACAACTTGAACAACCACCTCTGGCGTGATAAACATGGAAGAATTATTATACGTTGACATATGCGTACAAATATATGAAAATAAAATTGAAAGTTATATGAATAATTTTCAACTAATTATCATTATAATAGGGGAAGGATATATGATGGGAGGAGTAGCGTTGAAAGAAAAGAATAAGCCATCTTTTATAAGTGACCAGATTGTTAATGCTTCTGATGTACAGAGAAAGTGGAGAAAGGTAATAGAACCCAAGCTTGAAAGATATCCGTACTTGCTCATGTTCTCCGGCTCAGAACCCAAAGCTACATTTATGAGTTTTGAAAAATTTGAAGAGTTGTGGGAAAAAGCTTATGAAGCCGAAGAATTAAAATTAAAGATAGAACTTATTTGTAGAATGTTGGTTCGCTGCAACGGAAAAGAAAGGGAACTGGTTGACTTAAGCGAAGTAGTGTCAAAAGCAGGTATTACTGCAGATGATATAGAGGAGGCACCTGATGTCGAGTTGCAGGATGAGTAATATACTTCCGGACAACGTAAAACTTTATCCGGAGGCGGTGGAAGATTTTTTAAGTCTTGATAAAGGCAGGCAGATAAAGGTAATTAAAGCCCTGCAAAAGATAGCCAGGGCACCATCTCAATACGGAAAACCTCTGGAAAATCAAGACGGTAGACCCTTAGCAGGATTTAGAAGCATATACGTGGATAGAAAGTCCCTGCGTATAATATGGACAGTTGCAGAATCGGGTACCATTGAAGTTGCTGTTGTTGCAGGTATAGCCGAAAGAGACGGGCTGCTTGCTTACCGGCTGGTTGCCAGCCGCAGACAAAAATTTGACGAATTTCTACAAAAGCTATTAATCGAATCTCTTCGTGCCTAAAAGTTCTCCCGCCACAAAAAAACTCCGTGCTGAAGTACAAGAAAAATACAACTCGCCACCTCAAGCTGAAGCTCATCCACTGCATCCTTCGTTACCGACCTGTCCTCTTCCCAGGCCCTTAATATCATATCTGATACATTTCATCCTAACGCGCCTTCATGCCTTCAAACTCTTGCGCAATACGATCCGGCCTACCGTTAATGCGGCCAACTTCTCACTTAAGGCTCTTAATCTCCGACAATATCTCCTTCAAAATTCCTTCCTGCATTCACCTTACCCCTCCCCCCTTTGGCACGTCCACTGCCCATATTTTACTATATCCAGATGAACGGAACAGTAAAACTATCTGGATCATTTACCCTCGTTAAAGTCAAGAACCGTCCCCGAACTTAAAAAAAAAGGGCGATCTCTTGACCGAGCCCCCTGATTTCTCATTGATTTCTCACTTAGTACTTCCTTCTTCACTTTTGAACCTGACTTAACTTTAATGCATCAAACGAGCGAACAGGAACACTAATGGTCTTCTCTCCGGGAACTTCTTGCGCCTCTAACAGTTCTCTCATCCGGAAAGTTGCTTCAGGCCCAAAATATTTTTCACCACACTGGTTGCAAACCTCAGCAGGGACATCCTTTATAACTATCATTCTACCATCTTTCTCTCTAATCACCTCTACTCTTTTTTTCTCTAAGCTCCCCCAACATAGATAACATCTGTTCATTATTTCCCATCCTTTCTCCTTCTTCGCTCATCAAGCCACTTAGGCTGACTAGGCTCATATACCGTAATAATTACTATCATATTTATCAACTAAAAGCGCTCGTTTAATATCCTGTACCAATTGCCTCTCGCGCCCTAGGCATCTTTTATTACGCTTAGATAATAGTACCATAATACGCATTCAAGTCAAGAACCGTCCCCTATGTACGTATGTACGTACGTGTAATATGGTAAATGCAATTCTCTCCTTTTACCCGCGGCGCCCTAGGCATTTTTATCACCCTTGGATAATAATACCATAACATCAATTCAAGTCAAGAACCGTCCCCAACTGAATGTGTCAAGTAGTATCGGGTAAAATTTTCCCTGCTCCAATCGAGGCTTAAAAGTGTACGTCAAATTACGA
>NZ_BDGJ01000157.1 GCF_002207765.1 Calderihabitans maritimus | reverse complement strand
AAGCGCGCCCTGGTCTTGACTGCCCGCAAGCTCGTACGCATGGTCTTCACGCTGCTGAGTGAGGGCCAAATTTACCGGCCAAGGAGGTTAGGGTAAATACTCTTTATCAATTTACTTTTACTGTTTTAGCTGGTATTTTCTGTTTCGGCTTACCGGCTTGGTTTCTTATTGTCTTTTTACATTTTGAAACAATAAAATTTCCAATTCAGGGTCTTGACATTTTACCGCGGGTCTC
>NZ_BDGJ01000156.1 GCF_002207765.1 Calderihabitans maritimus | reverse complement strand
AAGGGCATTTATGCGGAACTACGCAACCTATACGTTGCCAGACAACAACAACGCAGAAAACTAAACAGCAGCTTGAACCAGCTTCAGGCGCTTCTGGATGAATACTTTCCCGAATTTAGAGAAGTTTTCAAGAACCTGTTGGGGAAAGC
>NZ_BDGJ01000155.1 GCF_002207765.1 Calderihabitans maritimus | reverse complement strand
AACCAGCTTCAGGCGCTTCTGGATGAATACTTTCCCGAATTTAGAGAAGTTTTCAAGAACCTGTTGGGGAAAGCAGCCCAGTGGGTACTAAGACATTGTCCTTTCCTGCCGTATATACTTGCCTGGAGCGTAGAGGAACTGGCTAAGCAACTCAAAGGAGCAACCAATAACCGGGTAGGTTTGAGACGTGCCGGAATACTCAAGGAAGCAGCGGAAAACTC
>NZ_BDGJ01000154.1 GCF_002207765.1 Calderihabitans maritimus | reverse complement strand
ATACCTGCCGTTATACTCCACCCAAAGTTGTTTTTGGTTAACCAAAATAATTTGAACAAGTGAGACGGTATTACTTACGGTTTTGGCATCCCAAAATGATTTTAAGGCGTGGGCGTTATGAATAGCAGCGGAATGGGAGGTTTTAATAGAAGTCAACGTTATTATAGAGCCAATTGCGCTGTGCGGAAGCAAGCACAAATAGCCGTTTTAGGGTATCAAAGAAAACATTTTACCCCTGCACAAACCAGGATTTGAGCGAGTTTTAGAAATGGGCGGGCGTTAAATAGCCAATATTGCCCCCAAGGGAAAAAATTAAGCGGAACGCGCAACTGCGGGAGATTTGCGGATTTGACCCGTGGTTGGGGGAACGGGCGGTTCCGCCGTCTCACGTATACAGCCGTTTCTGCCGGAAACTTATGGAACACATCGACGAAGTAGAAAAAATATTTACCCGCCTGGTGGACGAAATAAGCAAGCAGTTACCGGATTACGGGCGGATCCTGGCCGTGGACAGCAAAGCCATTAACAGTCTGAGTCGAGGCAAGAAGCAGGAAGGAGCGTCACCAAAGCCTGATGGGCGCCGCGACACCGATGCCGACTTTGGGAAGAA
>NZ_BDGJ01000153.1 GCF_002207765.1 Calderihabitans maritimus | reverse complement strand
TGGTCTACGAGCACCCGGTCGTGGAAGCAGGAAGCCTTGAGTAGAGATATTTTTCTATGAAAGGTGGAACGGTTCAGTATGGAACTGGATAAGGAATTGACAAGACAGTTACAAATTATTAAACGCGGCGCAGCTGAGATTATTTCGGAGGAAGAGTTGGTTAAAAAATTGCAAGAATCCCTAAAGAATAACAAACCACTTCGGGTGAAGCTGGGTCTGGACCCTACGGCTCCAGATATACATTTGGGACATACGGTGGTATTGCATAAGCTCAGGCAGTTTCAAGAACTGGGACATGAGGTGATTATTATAATTGGCGATTTTACCGGTCGTATAGGTGATCCTACCGGGAAGTCAGAGACCAGAAAACAGCTAACTGAAGAAGAAGTAATGGCCAACGCGGAAACTTATAAGGAACAGATTTTCAAAATTTTAGATCCGGAAAATACCAGAGTGGTCTTTAACAGCCAGTGGCTCGCCCCGCTAAAATTTCAAGATGTAATCCAGCTGGCAGGCAAATACACCGTAGCGAGAATGTTGGAAAGAGACGATTTTGCCAAACGTTTTCGTGAGGGCAGGCCCATTAGTATTCATGAGTTTTTCTACCCGTTGATGCAAGGGTATGATTCGGTTGCCCTCCATGCCGACATAGAACTGGGCGGAACCGACCAGAAGTTTAACCTTTTAGTTGGTCGCCATCTCCAAAAAGAGTATGGCCAGGAGGCCCAGGTGGCCCTTATGATGCCTATTTTGGAGGGTTTAGACGGAGTTAACAAAATGAGTAAGAGTTTGGGCAACTATATCGGTATTAACGAGCCTCCGGGGGAGATGTACGGTAAAACTATGTCTCTACCCGATGAGCTCATGGTTAGATATTTTGAGTTAGTTACCACCGTGCCTTTGGAGGAAATAAAGGAGATTGAGAGAGGCCTAAGGGAAGGCTACTTACATCCTCGGGATGTTAAAATGAGGTTGGCGCGGGAAATAGTAGGTCTCTACCATGGGACTGAAGCAGCCAGAGTGGCGGAGGAAGAGTTTAAGAGAGTTTTTCAGCAAGGAGACCTGCCGGATGAAATACCTCTGGTTGAATTGGATAAATCTGTGTTGTCGGAAGGTAAAATATGGTTGCCCAAATTATTAGTGCTTGCCGGCTTGGCTCCTAGTTCCAGTGAAGGAAGACGGTTGATAAAACAACGAGCCGTTAAAATAGATCAAAAGGTGGTTGAGGAAGAGGAAGTTATGGTAGAGGATGGAATGATTTTACGTGCTGGGAAGCGCAAGTTTGCCCGCATTAAACTGGTTTAGGATTGTTCCAGAGGCCTACCTTATCATAGGTAGGTTATTTTTTTCACACCTTTTAGGGGCGAGGAACATATATTAATTAGTATAGGACTGGTGCAAGAGGTAGGTGGAAGTTCTTGCGGCGCAGGAGAAAAAAACTGTTTATCCTGCGGTTGCCTTGGCTGCTATTTTTTTTGGCATTGGTCATTGTATTCATTTTGGAATTAAGCCTTAAGCCCACCATCGTTGCTTTTGCGGAAGCTCAGGCCAATTGGACGGCTACGGAAGCTATTCATAATGCTGTATTGGAAAAGGTTGTCACCCAGACAAATTATAGAGATCTTATCTACCTGGAAAAGAACGCAAATCAACAAGTAGTTTTTATGGAGCCCAATCTAGTAAAAGTTGCCCGGATACAATCAGAGGCGGTACTGGCCGTTCAAAAGGCTTTAGAGAAATTAGCCAATGAAAAGTTCAGTATACCTCTTGGACAGGTTTTAGGGAGCAAGTTACTGGCAAATTACGGTCCGGGCATAAAACTAGAGTTAGTTCCGGTAGGAACGGTGCAGGCTGTACCGATAGACGAGTTTGAGGAAGCAGGTATAAATCAGACTAGACACCGCATATATCTTGAAATTAAGAGTAAAGTCAAAGTGGTGATTCCTTTCATCAGCTCTGAAGTAGATGTTTTCTCAAAGGTCCCGATTGCCGATGCCATCATTGTAGGTCCCGTACCTAAAACTTATTTGCAGGTTAATTTGGAAGAAGGAAGTCTTTTTAAGTCTCTTTGGCCGAAATAATAATTCCGGCTACGCTTGTACAAAATAACATAGCGTAGTATACCTATGTATACCTGGTTATAATAATACCCGTGAGAGCAAACAACATTACTTTAGACCCCGGTATTAGGCCACATAAAATTTTAATTAGGTACGAGAAAGAGAACGGCTTCCCGAAAATAGAAAAGAGACCTCATCAAAAAAACCCCCAAAGGGGGAATGAAAGGAGTGTGAGGTCTCATATTAAATATTCGCCAGATAGTAGGGACAGTCCTTCTTTTTGTCTGAGCCAATTGCGCTGTGCGGAAGCAAGCACAAATAGGTCGTTTTAGGGTATCAAACAAAACATCTTACCCCAAC
>NZ_BDGJ01000152.1 GCF_002207765.1 Calderihabitans maritimus | reverse complement strand
AATTATCGTGAGAAAATGTCACTTTTATAGTGAAGATATAACCGGGCCTGGACAATTGTAGTTATTCCGTTCGGACTGGTCAAGGGTAAAATGAACGGGCCGGAGCCCGCCCTTGACCAGACCTCACTCCATAACTTTTTGTTAATCAAGCCCGGTTAAAGGATAAGAGAGTGACAGGGAAGATTAAGCATATCTTGAGAGGAAGATCTCTTCGAGCATCTTGAGGATTTCCCTGTCACTTTCTTCAAAAGTAAGCCTTGGGAACAAAGAGCGACCGTACTTGTAATAATGGGTGTCAGGCGGTCTGTAAGTCTTTTTTTCCTTCTTTGGTGTAGATTCGGTTTTTTGAACC
>NZ_BDGJ01000151.1 GCF_002207765.1 Calderihabitans maritimus | reverse complement strand
TCTGTGCGGACAACAAACTCCTTGCCGTTCATACTGAGCTTCACCGCCTTGACGCGGTTGAGATCGGTGATAACTCTGGTATAGTCGGCCTCAGGAGCAACACTGCTGAGCATTTGGCGTAGCGCCATCTCAAGGTAAAAGGCAAGGAA
>NZ_BDGJ01000150.1 GCF_002207765.1 Calderihabitans maritimus | reverse complement strand
GTTATCACCGATCTCAACCGCGTCAAGGCGGTGAAGCTCAGTATGAACGGCAAGGAGTTTGTTGTCCGCACAGAACTTAGGGGTGACGCCTATTTGGCTTTCAAGGCTGTTGGCGCTCGCCCTCCCCAGCGAGTGCTACAGCTTTAATTGTTCCA
>NZ_BDGJ01000149.1 GCF_002207765.1 Calderihabitans maritimus | reverse complement strand
GGTGACGCCTATTTGGCTTTCAAGGCTGTTGGCGCTCGCCCTCCCCAGCGAGTGCTACAGCTTTAATTGTTCCACCACAAGGGGTGTAGTGGCACGCCTGTATTCCGTCCCTTGAAATGCCTGTCGTTACTGGAATCTTGTTTTTAAACTGTCAAAGATGAG
>NZ_BDGJ01000148.1 GCF_002207765.1 Calderihabitans maritimus | reverse complement strand
TTTAGCCGCTCGTAGGCGGCAGCCTTGACAGCCACCCCGCACGTGGTTGGCCTGGCCAGCGACGGGGCGGCTCCAGGGGACATGCAATAGCCATTTTGGAATTCGCCCTGTCGGCAACCCATTGTACCACGTTCAAGGACCCCGGCTGTCAAGGCTCCC
>NZ_BDGJ01000147.1 GCF_002207765.1 Calderihabitans maritimus | reverse complement strand
CACCAAAGCCTGATGGGCGCCGCGACACCGATGCCGACTTTGGGAAGAAAACATACCGGGGGTGCAGAAAAGACGGAACACTATGGGAAAAAATAATATCGTGGTTTGGCTACAAACTTCACCTGGTGGTTGATGCCCAATATGAATTACCGGTAGCCTTTACAGTGACAAAGGCCTC
>NZ_BDGJ01000146.1 GCF_002207765.1 Calderihabitans maritimus | reverse complement strand
GTGACGCTCCTTCCTGCTTCTTGCCTCGGCTCAGACTGTTAATGGCTTTGCTGTCCACGGCCAGGATCCGCCCGAAATCCGGTAACAGCTTGCTTATTTCGTCCACCAGACGGGTAAATATTTTTTCCACTTCGTCAATGTGTTCCATAAGTTTCCGGCAGAAACGGCTGTATACGTGAGACGGCGGAACCGCCCGTTCCCCCAACCACGGGTCAAATCCGCAAATCTCCCTCAG
>NZ_BDGJ01000145.1:10516-25004 GCF_002207765.1 Calderihabitans maritimus | reverse complement strand
AGCCGGAAAGTAGGGCAAAAGGCGACTTCCTATCCCGAAAGAATTTGTGTTCGCTTTCCTGGTCTCTTCATACTCCCTTCGCAGGGGCCATAGAAGTTCGTTGTAGACCTTGGTACGCAGAACATGACCTCCTTTTCATATTTGTCTATTAACAAACCCATGCGGATGTGGTATTATCTTTAGCAAGAGCCATAGCCAAAACCTTCGTGGGCATTTGGTCGGACACCAATGTCATACAAGGTTTTTGCTTTGGCTCTACCTTTATGTTCTGCATTAATTACATTGAAAGAGACAGGGAGGGAGGATATTGGCAATGCGGAATTATAGCTTTACTCTTCTGGCCGTCTGCTTCATTATTTCCTTTGTGTTTATTCTTGCCTCTCCTGCTTTTGCCCAGGGAATATTTCTTTCCACCGATTATCCCGGAATAGTGGTGAAACCAGGTGAAAAGGTAGAAATTCCGCTGGAGATTACAAACCATACTTCGGCGGCACGCACTGTTAACCTGGAGATAGTTGAGGGACCGAAGGGCTGGGAGACCAATTTGAAACGCTTCAACCGGGAGGTTTTTAAGGCCCTGGTAATGCCGGGCCAAAAGACCGAACTGGACTTTGAAGTAGATGTTCCTGATGATGTAGAGAAGGGCATATACAAATTTGTTTTGCGGGCAAGTTCAAGAAGTATAGCTTCTAATTTGACCATTGAGATTAAGGTTGACCCTGAAGGGGCGGCGGGCACATCGATTGTTACCGATTATCCAGTACTGAGGGGGCCGAGTGATGCGCGTTTTCAATTTAGTGTGGACCTTGTAAATGAAAGTTCCTATGAGCAGATGTACAGCCTTTCGGCTGTAGCGCCTCCGGGTTGGGAAGTATATTTTACCCCGGCCTACGAGGATGAACGGATCGCATCAATTACTCTTGATAAAGGTGCCACCAAGGGACTGGAGGTGAACGTTAAGCCCCCGCGCTTTGTAAAAGAAGGGGAATATCCGATTAAAGTCAAAGCCCTGGGCAGCCGTTCCAGTGCGGAAGCTGACTTGAAGGTCATTATAACGGGAGATTACGAATTGAACCTGACCACTGAGACCGGGCGTCTAAATATGACGGCGGTTGCCGGCAGGGAAAACATACTCAAACTCCGGGTGGAAAACTTGGGGACAAAGGAAATTAATGATATTACTTTTGATGCTTCAGAACCCCAAAACTGGAGGGTTAAATTTGAACCTGAAAGAATCAAGTCCTTAGCTGCAGGGGAAGCAGCTACGATAACCGCAACTGTTATTCCTGCCTCCCGGGCCATTGCCGGAGACTATGCTTTTACTATAAGTGCCTCCGCAGACGGTGCCTATGACGACTTTGAACTGCGGGTTACGGTTAAGACCTCAACCATGTGGGGGATTATTGGCGTTCTTATTATTGCCGGGGTTGTAGCCGGCGTTTACTGGCTGTTTCAAAAATATGGACGGAGGTAGGCGAAGGCTATGGCCGAAGCTATAATTAAAACCGAAAATCTCACCAAAAAGTACGGTGACTTTTGCGCAGTTGACAATCTGAGTTTAACCGTGTATAAGGGAGAAGTATTTGGATTGTTAGGGCCTAACGGAGCGGGGAAAACCACTACTATCCTAATGCTGTTGGGCCTTACTGAACCTACTTCCGGGAGCGCCATGGTAGCTGGCTATGATCCCGTAAGGAATCCCCTGGAAATAAAGAGAAAGGTGGGTTTTCTTCCCGACCGGGTGGGGTTTTATGAAGACCTCACCGGGAGGGAAAACCTGCTTTATATAGCGGAATTAAACGGCCTCAGGGGAAAGACTGCGGAGAGAAAAGCAGCCGAGGTTTTGGAGCAAGTTGGTCTATCCCATGCAGCACACAAGAAAACTTATACCTATTCCCGCGGTATGAGGCAGCGGCTAGGTTTGGCAGAAGTGCTTTTAAAGGACCCGGAAATTATTATCATGGACGAACCTACCCTGGGTATAGACCCCGAGGGGGCGCGGGAAATGCTTAATATGATTAGTTTCCTTGCCCGAGAGCGGGGAAAAACTATAATGCTTTCTTCCCATCTTCTGTACCAGGTACAGAAGGTTTGTGACCGGGTGGGGATTTTTGTGAAGGGGAAAATGATTGCCCAGGGGCCTCTGGAAGACCTCTACCGTCAGCTGACAGGAGATAAGTTCGTTATTGAGCTACAGGTGGGAAATGGTAATGACCAGCTGGAAGGGATTTTGAAAAATATTGAGGGGGTAACTTCCGTTGAGAAGGAAAGGGGTCTTTATTTGATACATTGCGAGAGGGATTTGCGGCAGAGGATCACGGAAGAAATCTTTAAAAAGGGTTACCATCTTCTTCACCTGCATCTGCAGGGGTACAGCCTTGACGATATATACCGGAGATATTTCCAAAGCCAGGAGGTGGTGGAGCGATGGTAAAAATTTCTCCACCGGTTGGCCTGGGAGCGGTGTTTAAGAAGGAACTTTCAGACCATCTTACCGGGAAAAGATTTATCATCTTTTTCACCCTCATTTTGATAACTAGCCTAGCTTCCATCTATGTGGCAGGAATGACCATCCGAGAGACGGCTGCAGCTGCAAAAAACGAATTTGTTTTTCTGCTTCTTTTCACTTCGGGCGAATCATCCCTTCCTTCTTTTCTTGCGTTTTTAGGTTTTCTTGCTCCCCTGGCAGGTTTGGCACTCGGGTTTGATTCCATAAACGGAGAATATAACCGGGGAACCTTAATCAGGCTTCTCGCCCAGCCAATTCACAGGGATTCGGTAATCAACGGCAAATTTTTGGCCGGAGTTGCAGTTATTTCTATTATGCTGGTGGCCCTGGTGCTGCTGGTGGCGGGGATGGGTATTCTCCTTCTAGGAGTTTTTCCCACGGGGGAAGAAATGGCGAGAATGTTGGTATTTATTATTTTGAGTATTATTTATGTTTCTTTTTGGATGGGGCTTTCGATCCTATTTTCAATTTTGTTTCGGCAGACAACAACCTCTGCCCTAGCCGGTATGGCGGCTTGGTTGTTTTTTACAATATTTGTAAGCATTATTGCCGGTGTAGTGGCGGATGCTTTGCTTCCCCTTCCGCAGGAGGCAACAGCAGCTGAAATCATGCGCCATCAGACCCTTGAACAGTACCTGCAGCGCCTTTCTCCCACCACGCTTTATTATGAGGCTACCACTGTCGTCCTTACGCCGCAGGCCAGAACCCTAGGTCCGGTTTATATTACTCAGCTGGAGGGAGCGATACCTTCCAGCCTTCCGCTGGAAATTAGCGTATCCCTCATTTGGCCGCATATTGTCGGGCTAGTTGCCCTGACCTTTGTCTGTTTCGCTTTTTCCTATGCAATTTTTATGCGGCAGGAAATTCGGGCCGTATAAGGCTTCCTATTTTTGCATTTCAATCAGGGACGGTTCGCAATTTGAATACTTTCTTCGTCCCTGTTTTTTTATTTTAGCCGCTTGGGGCTTGGTTTAGCTATGCTATTCTTTAAGGAGATTCCGCCACTTCTTTATCCTCTTCTCCTTTATCTTTCGATAGGAACCAGCCTCCAGCAGCTACGGCAATCATAACGCTCCAGAATATAATTTTCCATTCAGGTGATTCGGGAAACTCTTCCGGTATTATTGCCACTTGGTGGTGGGCAAGGGCATGAATTGCCAGTTTTATTCCTACCCAACCTACTAAGATAAAGGCGGCAGTTTCCAGTCCTGGTTTGCGGTTAAGAATATTTACCAGCCAATTAGCAGCAAATCGCATGATAACAACTCCTATCAATCCCCCGAAAATAATCACCAGAAATTTTGCGCCATCTAAACTTCCTATCGGGGGCAGATTGGTATCGGGAAGAGTAAGCGCAAGGGCCACAGCTGCTAATATAGAATCTACAGCAAAGGCGATATCGGCCAGCTCTACCTTAATGACAGTTGTCCAGAAGCCCTCGCCTTTCTTAGTTTTTATTCTTCTTGCCTCGTGTTCTTTACCATTGATGAAAAACTCTTTAACAATATGATTGATGCTTATAAAGAGTAAATAAGCAGCTCCTATAGCTTGTACCTGCCAAACCCCTACTAAAAAAGAAATAATGAATAATGAGGCGAATCTAAATAGAAATGCGCCTCCTAAACCGTATAAAAGTGCTTTTTTTCTTGCTTTTTCGGGCAGGTGTTTAACCATTATCGCCAGGACCAGGGCATTGTCAGCCGCCAAAATTCCCTCCAGACCAACTATAACAATTAAAGTCCATGCGTATTCAAGCAACAGTGTCCCATCCATCTCCTTGTCCTCTGCTCCTTTCTATAAATATTTTTACCAAAATAAAAGACCTTTACCTTGATTAATAAGTTAACCAAGGTAAAGGTCTCACTTTAGCCGAAGCTATGGTAATACCGGACTTTCATTAGCCGGCATGACGGTATTACCACCTCGCACGAGGAAGTTACTCCCCTTTACCAATGCCCTTCATTACATAAATTAAAGTTGTGAGAAATTATATTATAGTATGGACATCTTTAACAAGATGATATCAGCCTTACTGGCCCGGGTCAAGATTTACGGAAACAAAAAGTGTTCGGCCGCTTGGGTTTACCAAAACTGGCTATCATTCTGGTGCTGGCATGATAATCTTCGGCGCCGGCAAACTGCCCGGTATGGGTAGGGCGCTGGGCCAAAGTATCCGGGAGTTCAAAGGTGCAATTAAGGAGCCGGAGAACAAGAGAGCGGAAGACCGACAAAGCGAATAGGGGGTAAAACCATGTTCAATATCGGAGCGCCGGAAAAGTTCCAATATGCAGCAGGTAAAGGGAAGCAGGAAGTCGAAAATTGGGGAGTAGAAGTACGATGGATGAGTTAATAAAAAAATTTCCTATAGTAAAGCAGACGGGCCGGTTAACGCTACTGCGCCCCAGCCGTAAAGATGGAAGAACTGGCGAAAGTGCTAGGAAAAGTGCTGAAGAGGCCTTCTTGGCTGCGGGTTCCCGGCTTTGCCCTGCGCCTGTCGTTTGGCGAAATGGCCGACATGCTGTTAACCGGTCAGCGGGTGCTTCCCGTCAAACTGCAGGAAAAAGGATATCGTTTTAAGTATCCCGTCGTCGAGGAAGCTCTGAAGGCGAGTCTCTTAAACCAGGTCCTGGTAAATCGTTTATGATAGAATTCATTGGCAGGAGGCTTCTCGATGAAACGGAAAGTTTTAAATATTGGCAAAGGCTGGCATGAGATGGGGCCTATAAGGCCGCCCAATGAAGGAAGAGATTGCTCGCTGCTGCTTCGCGTTACCCGAGGGTGTGCCTGGAATCGCTGTGAGTTTTGCCGTACGTACAAAAGCCAGCCCTACAGCCAGCGTCCGGTAGATGAAATAAAAGAGGATATTGATACGGTCAAGAAGCTGGCCGAGGAATTAAAAGTTATGTCCTGGCGTTTGGGTTTTAAAGGGGATATGAGCCAGGAATTGATTTTCGCTTTTGTCAACGATAATCCCGATCTGTACATTAACGGTGAGAGTGATGTGATCCAACGGCGATTGGCAAGCCTGACCAGCGTTGCCGCCTGGCTCGCCGCAGGAGCCAGGACTGTTTTTCTCCAGGATGGGAATGCAGTAGAGATGAAGACATCCAGGCTGCTGGAGATACTGCATTATTTGAGGGAAAGCTTTCCCGGCGTAGAACGGATAACTTCTTACGCCCGGTCGAAGACGGTGGCCAAAAAGCCGCTGGAGGACCTGGAGCGGCTGCACGAAGCCGGCCTTTCCCGGCTGCATATTGGATTTGAGTCCGGGTGCGACGAGGTACTGGCTTTTATGAAAAAAGGAACCACGGCCGAAGAACATATCATGGCCGGCAAAAAAGCCAAAGCCGCCGGAATATCGCTGAGCGAGTATTATATGCCCGGTTTGGGCGGGAAAAAATGGTCGAAAGAACATGCTCTAGAGTCCGCGGAAGTTTTAAATGAAATTAAACCCGACTTCATTCGTTTGAGATCTCTTGTTTTACGCCAGGGGAGTCCCTTAAGTGCTAGAATACAGGCCGGGGAAGGGGAGTTCGAACCTCTCATCGAAGACGAGGTGGTAGAGGAAATCGCGCTGTTTCTGGAGCACCTTGATTGTTCCGCCTATGTAACCAGTGATCAAATGTGCAACCTGCTGTGGGAAGTAGAGGGGCAGTTACCCCGGGACAAAGAGAAGATGTTGAAAATTATTGACGACTACCTGCAAATGCCCTTACATCAAAGGCTGGAATTCCAGCTGGAGCGGCGGGTTTCCTCTTACCGGGCTATTGCCGGGCATTTGGACAAAAACCTTGCGGCTGATGTGAAGGCGGCAAGGGAGGCGCTGGGGGAGAAGAGCACCGATGCGTTTGAGAAGGTACAGAAGGTGCTGAATACTGTTAAACCGGCTTTTGTTTAAGATGTATTATGCCTGGAAAGAAGGTGAAGGCATTGAAAGTACTAGTTACCGGCGGGACCGGTTTTATTGGTACGGCATTGTGCCGGTATCTACACGATAGGGGCGACCGGGTGGTGGTGCTGTCCCGGGATGAAAAGGCGGCCAGGCGACATCTGGGAAACGACCTTGAGGTTCTCTCCTGGGACCCAGCAGCCGGCAGCATGCCGGCAGGGGCGCTGGATGGGGTTGAGGTCGTTATCAACCTGGCTGGGGAATCCATCGGCGAGGGAAGGTGGACCGAAGTACGGAAACAGCGGATTCTCAACAGCCGGATCCGGACCACCAGGGTTCTGGTGGAGGCCATGGGAAAGGTGCAGGAACGGCCACGAGTGCTGGTGAGTGCTTCCGCCGTCGGATACTACGGGCCGCGTGGCGATGAAGTATTGACGGAAGCGGACCCGCCGGGCAGTGATTTTCTGGCCAAAGTCTGCCGGGCCTGGGAAGAGGAAGCCCTTAAGGCGGAAGATCTCGGCCTGCGGGTGGTGCTCTTGCGGCTCGGGATAGTATTCGGGCCGGGTGGGGGTGCGCTGGCCCGGATGGTTTTGCCCTTCCATTTTTTTGCCGGTGGTCCCATCGGGAGCGGCCAACAGTGGGTTTCCTGGGTCCACCGGGATGATGTGATAGAAATAATTCGGCTGGCCTCAGCGGATTCCTCCGTCAGCGGGCCGGTTAACGCAACTGCGCCCCAGCCCGTGAGGATGGAAGAACTGGCGAAAGTGATAGGAAAAGTGCTGAAGAGGCCTTCCTGGCTGCGGGTTCCCGGCTTTGCCCTGCGCCTGGCGTTTGGCGAGATGGCCGACATGCTGTTAACCGGCCAGCGGGTGCTTCCCGTCAAACTGCAGGAAAAAGGATATCGTTTTAAGTATCTCGTCGTCGAGGAAGCTCTGAAGGCGAGTCTCTTCGGGTAAATTATTTACGATGAGCGGTGACATCCAGAATTTAAGCAGAAATTGCTTTCGAACATATGTGCGAAATTTTTGTTGATTTCTTGGTGCAGGAAAATATTTTATATTTTATTCCCGTTTGAGGTGATCGATATGGAAGAGCTTATCAGGATGGTGAGAGAAAACAGTCGTAGACTGGACAACCTGGAACTTATGCTAAGACAAGTGATGGTGGCAATAAAGGAAGTTCATGACGATGTAAAAGAGAACCGGCAGGCCACAGAAGAGAACCGTAAGGCTATTGAAAATCTTAGTCTAAAGGTGGAAAAGCTGGATACGCGGGTGGGACGTGTTGAGGAACGGTTAGAAAGACTTGAGGCACGGATGGAAGATGTTGAGGATCGGGTAGAAAGACTTGATCTGCGGGTAGGAAACGTTGAAGAGCGAATGGGAAAACTTGAGGAACGAGTAGAAAAATTGGATTCAAGACTTGAAGCGATGGATTTAAGATTTGAAGCGCTGGATAGAAAAGTTGAAGTACTGGGCCCTGAGTGGGTCAAGTTAAAGTGGGAAGTGGAGGCCCTGAAGGCGCAGACGGGTTGAACGGGAAGGACAAAGGCCTGAGCAAAACTGCTCAGGCCTTTCAAATTGAGAATGTATCAAAGCTTAAACTGCTTCACATATTCGTCCAGCTTCTGTACTTCATCTCTCAGGTTGGCAGCAAAGGAGTCAATCTCGGCCATGCAGGTGGACTGTTGCTGAACGGCGGCAGCTACGTCGGCGGAAAAAGCCACGTTGCTTTCCACTGCCTCCAGGATGGACTGGAGGTTTTCTTTGTTCTGGACAATCTGATGGGTTATATTATCAATGGCCTGGGATATTTGTTCGAAAGCATCAAGGGCGGAAGCAGTGGTAAGGGAGATGTGCCGAAAGACTTCCTCGGTCTCGCCGGTAACGGACAGACCGTCCTGGGCAAGCTCGAGCCAGCGTTTGTTGTTTTCTATAACCGTCCTGATATCCTGCTGCATGGAGCGGATTATCTCGGTTACCTGCTCGGCCGAGCGGTTGGAGTTTTCCGCCAGTTCCCGTACCTGCTCGGCTACGACCGCGAAGCCGCGCCCCTGGTCACCGGCTCTGGCGGCCTCGATGGCGGCGTTGAGGGCGAGGAGGTTGGTTTGCTCGGCGATGCTCCGGATCATGTTGACGATTTCGTCTATCTGTTGGGAGCGCCGGGCCAGGAGGTTTATGGTCTTTTGGTTGGCCTCCAGGCTGGAGCTTAATTCGGATATCTGTTTCTTTACCGCCTCTACCGCCCGGTTGCCGCTGTCTACGCTGGTACGCATGCCCTGGGAGGTCTTCCGTACTTCGCCGGTGCTGGAGGCAATCTGCTGGATGCCGGTGGCGATATTTTCCGCCGCGGCGGAGAGACTTCTAATCTGTTTCGCCTGTTCTTCGGAGTTAAAAGCGATAGACTGCACCTTTTGCGAAACTTCTTCCAGGGCTCTACTGTTCTCGCGGGTAGAGGATTGAAGGTGGCTGCTGAATTCTTCTACCTGGTTTACCAGTTTGACTATCTCCCCGAGGGCATCCCGGAGCCGATCTATCATCTGGTTCGTATTCCGGGCCAGTTCCCCGATGATGTCCTTGCCATCAAGGGTGAGTTTTTCAGTAAGGTCTCCTCGAGAAACATTTATCGTCTTAGCGGTAATGGTCTGGATTGGTTTGAGCAGTGTCTGCAAGGCTATCAGATAATTAACCAGACCAACGATTATTCCGGCCACCAGACAGCCTGCAATAAAAAAAGTCTTGCGTTCCGGGATAAAGTGGACAAAATAATTTGCATAAAAGGGAAAGATTATTCCCATAATTATGCCGATGCCTACCATCTGGAGGAACATTTTGCCCATGGTCGAGCGCGTACGTATAGCCATTTAAACCACTCCCTCGGAGCAATTTCTTGGAAAAAATTCGACACCGTTTGATTTATTCCCTGCATTATAAATAAGTTTTATTTCCATCCAGAGACTAAGCGAATCAACCGTCTGGGTTCAAGCCGGGTTCAAGCCGGGGACGGTTCTGAACTTGAATTCAATCCCGTCAGTTAGGTAAGCTTTTAAAAGTACCGGTACCGCGCCCTTACCGGCTCCCAGTCGATATTTTGCATAAAAGCTTCGATGTAGGCGGCCCGGTTCGTTCCGTAGTCGATAAAATAGGCATGCTCGTACACGTCCAGAACCAAAAGGGGTTCCATTTTAACCACCGGACCCAGATTGTGGGTGTCCAGGAGAAAGTTGTGGAGTTTACCATCCCGGAAATCGATTTTTTGTCTCTGTATATTTATGCGGGAACAGGCGAACAGGGTAATTCAGATAAACATAAAGATTGAATCCTTGGCTGCCGAATGGCGGGAGTGAAAGTGGCAAAGGCCTGAGCAAAACTGCTCAGGCCTTTGCGTTAGCCTGTTTTGGAGGCGGCAGTTGTTTTTTCGGCTATCCGGTAGGAACGGGCCAGAAGTTCTACCGGGTGGAGTATGGTCAGGTTCAGTCCGTGCTGCTCCATGCCGTGGCGGAGCTGCATGGAGCAGGCGGGGCAGGACGTGGCAACGGCTGAGGCGCCGGTCTGGCGAATAGCCTCAATTTTGCGGTTCAGGATGCGCATGGAGAGGTCGTAATGGTTCATGCTGAACGTTCCGGCGCCGCCGCAGCATTGCCCGGCGGAATCGTTTTCGACGAACTTGACTCCCGGTAGCATTTGCAGTAGCTTCCGGGGTTGTTTCTTGATACCTTGGCCGTGAATTGAATGGCAGGGGTCATGGTAAGTCACACTGGTTGCCGGGAGCTGGCCGAATTCCTGGCTGAGCTCCAGCTTATCTGCCAGGAAGGCGGTCAGGTCGTAAACCTTACGGCTGAACTCTTTGGCCTTTTCCAGGAAGGGGTTCCCGGCAAACAATTGGTCAAAATAGTGGCCCTCCAGCATGGAACTGCATGAAGCGCAGTCGGTTACTACTGTATCTACCCCCGCCTCCAGAAAAGCTTCTACGTTGTTTTGCATTACCTGCCGGGCGGTTTCTGCCTCTCCGTTGGCCAGGTGGGGCATTCCGCAGCAGTTGAGACGGCGGGGAATCACCACCTCGCACCCGTTCCGGGTAAGCACTTCCACCGTGGCCCGGGCTACGGAAGGATAAAAGAGACTTGTGGCGCAACCCAGGAAATATCCTACCCGGAGCCTGCGGGATCCCCTGGCCGGGTTCACCGCAGGCAGTTTTGCCGCCGGCGGGTGGGGTACTGGGCTCAACAATTTTTCCGCCCGCGACAGGGTCGAAGGCAGAAAACGGGTCAATCCGGCGCGCCGGGCCAGAGAGCGGAGGCCGGAAGCCTGGTATCCCCAGAGGAAAAAGCCAATGAAGCGCAGGCTGGTGGAATCAGTCCACAGGTTGCGAAGTAAAAAGCGCTTGAGGGAAGAATCGCCGTAATCTACCAGGTGAGCCCGGGCTGCCGCCACCATCTGGTCTACGGGTATGCCGGAAGGGCAGTTTTTGCTGCAGGCCTGGCATAAGAGACAGCGGCTGGCACGCTGGGCCAGCTGAGAGGAAGGTTTCAGTTCTCCGTCCCTCAGCAACTGGACCAGGAAGACGTGAGCTCGCGGTGCGGCTCCTTCAATCCTGATTTCGCTGAAAATGGGACAGACGGAGCGGCACTGCCCGCAGCGCACGCACTTTTTAATTAAGTCCTTGACTGCCGGAACTTCACGAAACACGGGCCTCTTCCTCCTCCGGCAACAGTTTTCCGGGGTTCATAATGCCTTTGGGATCTAGCGCTCTTTTTATCAGCAGCATGATATCTACCGCCGGCCCGTGCTCGAGCCGGGCGTAGGGCGCCCTCACCAGTCCCACGCCGTGCTCGCCGGTGGTGCTTCCTCCCAGCTCTACTGCCAGGCGGTGAATGGCGTCGGCGAATTTTTCCACCCTCTCTATTTCCTCCGGGCTTTCTGGGTCAATAACCGGTGCGGTGTGAACGTTCCCGTCTCCGATATGGCCGTAGTTGACCACGCCTACGCCGTACTTTTCTCCCAGTTCTTTAATCCTGCGCAGGCATTCGGTGACCTTGGACAGAGGAACGCTTATATCCTCGCCGGCAAAAACCCGGCTGCCGTCGGGGCGAACCCGCGCGGCGGCGGCGGCGGTCACGCTCCGCCCTTCCCATAGCTGGGCCATGCGTTCCGGGTCGGTAGACCATTCAACCTGGCTGGCCCTCTTTTTGGCGATGCGGGCTACTTCATTTCCTTCCCACTCTACGCTGGCCGGGTTGCCGTCCAGCTCAAAGAGCAGTATGGCCTGGGCATCGGGCAAGTTGATTTCCGGTTTGTACTCGTTCACGGCTTTGATGGCGGAATCGTCAAGGATCTCAATACCGGCCGGTAGAATGCCTGCCTGGTAAACCTCTAGCACCGTCTGCGGTGCATCTTCCAGATCGGGAAATACGGCCATGAGGATACCCCGGGCTTTCGGTTTGGGCCATACCCGCAGGCGCACCCGGGTGATTACACCCAGGGTTCCTTCTGAGCCGACGAAAAGTTTGGTGAGGTTCATTCCGGAAACATTTTTGATGGCCCGGGACTTCATCCCACCGGTAACGATCACATCTCCGTAGGGAAGCACTACCTCCAGCCCGAGAACGTAATTCTCGGTGGTGCCGTACTTGACCGCCCGGAGTCCGCTGCTGTTGTTGGCGACCATGCCGCCGATGGTACACATGCGGGAACTGCCCGGGTCCGGCGGGAAGAAGAGGCCGTATTTGGCCAGTTCTTTGTTGAGGTTGGCGTGAACTACTCCCGGTCGGACAATGGCCTGCATGTTGGAAGTATCGATTTCCTCAATGGTATCCCAGGTGGAGAGGTCCAGGACAATGCCGCCCCGCACGGGTACCGCGCCGCAAGTTTCACCGGTGGCTGCGCCCCGGGGGGTCACCGGGATGTTGTTTGCGTAAGCATACTTCATTATTTTCGATACTTCTTCCGTACTCCGCGGGGTTACTACGGCATCGGGAACAAAGCGGTGGTTTCGGGATTTAAAGGAACTGTCGTATGAGTAGCACAGGAGGTCCAGCTCTTCGGATATGACCTTATCGGGACCGATTAAAGCAACTAGATCTTTTACGAGTGCCTGATTTTTCAAAATTTCACCTCATTTCTGAGTAGTCGTTTTGTTGAGGCAAAAGACACCACTTTAATTATACAATAAGAAAGGGAGCGGAGGATGGGAGGGTGGTGATGTATACTATATACTTGTGCTTAAGAGTACATGGTCGATTGCCAACGGTTCCCGCGGAATGGTAAAATGAAGGAAAAGGGAGAGGGGGTAGGGTATGGAATTACGCCTTAAATATGGAAGAGAAGAACTGGCGGCCGAGATACCGGACCGCAACGTGCTGAATACTGTACTGCCAAACGAAGGGCCGGGAGTAGAGGATCCTCTGGCTGCGGTGCGGGAGGCCCTGGAAAATCCTATCGGTTCGCCCCGGCTGGGAGAGATCGTATTTCGCAAGAAGCCGCGGAAAGTGGCCATCGTGGTAAATGATGTTACGCGGCCTACGCCTTACGAGTACATATTGCCGCCCCTTCTGGAAGAACTGCACGGGGCGGGGGTACAGGAAGAAGAGGTTGTCTTTGTTATAGCTACGGGTATTCACCGGGGGCACACTCCCGAAGAAAACCGGCGTATTTTTGGCACGGAGTTAGTAGAGCGCTATCGCTTCGTCAACCACAATGCGGAAGACGAAGACAACCTGACTTCCCTAGGTACCCTTTCCGACGGCAGCGAACTGCGGATCAACCGGGAAGTGGCCGAAGCGGACATGGTCATAACCACGGGGTTGATCGGCCTGCATTATTTTGCCGGTTACTCCGGCGGGCGGAAGTCAATTCTGCCGGGGGTTGCGGCCAAAGACCAGATTACGCGCAATCACGCCCGGATGACCGATCCCCGGGCCACTACCGGAAATTACGAGGATAATCCGGTACACTGGATTATGGTTGAAGCCGCCCGGAAGGCGGGAGTAGATTTTATTGTGAATGTGGTTACCAACTCCCGCAAGGAAATAGTGGCGGCGGTGGCCGGAGAATTGGAAGAAGCCTGGCTGGCAGGCGTGAAAATATGCCGGGAGATGAGCGTGGTAGAGATTCCCGGGCCGGCGGACGTGGTAATTGCCGGTGCCGGCGGGTTTCCAAAGGATATCAACGTATACCAGGCCCAGAAGGCGCTGGACAACGCGGCGCCGGCTGTGCGGCCTGGCGGTACCATTATTTTGGTGGCCCAGTGCTCCGAAGGTTACGGGGAAGATACCTTCGAGGAGTGGATCCGGTCGGCCCGGAAGCTGGAGGATATTTTTGAACGGTTTGAACGGCAGTTTGTTTTGGGCGGGCACAAGGCTTTTGCCATAGCCCGGGTAGTGAAGGAGAAAGAGGTGGTGCTGGTATCCGACCTTAACCGGGAGGATACGGAGAGGCTTTTCTTCACCTATGCTTCCAGCCTGGAAGATGCGCTGAAATACGTCGAAAAGAAACACGGTCGGGACTACCAGGCTTTGGTTATGCCCCAGGCTGGGCTGGTCCTGCCGGTGGTGGCAGACAGTTAAAAAAAGAAAGGGACTTGAGCAGGGGAAAAACCCTGCTTTTTTATTGGCACTCTTATTCTCCGTCCCGCGTATATTATGGGGGAAAGGCGGGACGGTATCATGAGGAGGCAGCAGAAAGTCCCGGGGTTTATAACCCTGGTGAGCAGATTCCTGCGATGGACGGGGTTATTAGTTTTGTTCCTTTGGGCTTTAAAAAACGCGGGGAATTATCTGGTGGTGAGTGACCCTCTGGAGCCGGCGGAGGTTATAGTTGTCCTGGGAGGGGAACTAGAAAGGGTAGACTGGGCAGTTACGCTCTACCGGGAAGGCTATGCTCCTTATATTATTCTTTCCGGGGCGGCCCGGAGAATGGGATATCGGGCCGTAAGCCGGGGGGTGCCGTGGGAGGCCCTGATCCTGGAGGATGAGGCCCGGTCCACCTACGAAAATGCGGTTTTTTGCCGCCGCATAATTCTGGAACAAGGTTTCCGGTCGGCAATAGTAGTATCTTCCCCTTACCACATGCGGCGGTCGAAGTTCACATTTG